>CACOMS010000016.1 GCA_902628375.1 uncultured SAR86 cluster bacterium
ATGGGATGACTACTGGACCTATCACAGATGATATTGCTTTCAGAGTTACAACATTTGATGCTAAACGAAATGGTTACCAGAATAATATCAATCCTAATGGTGAAGATACTAATAGCGTGAACGACTCTAACCACGTATTAACTCTTCTTTGGAACATTAATGACGACATGTCATTCCAAATCAGAGCTAACGACAGACTTTCTGATCGTATTATTGGCGCAAACATATTACTTACGGAAGGTTATGGGCCTAACAGAGGTACGAGGAATACCACTGATGCTGTTTACGGCGTTAGAAAGGTTGATGAGAATCATCCTGATGCTATTCAATTTGTAAATTCACGTGGAGTAGTTGGTTACGGAGCTCCTTTAAGACCTGGTGTGGATGTATCAGGTTGGCCTGGAAGATATAATCCAATGTATGGTTATTTAGGAGAGAGTGTTATAGGTACCTTTAATGTATCTGCAAACATGGACCCTAACTGTAATGATTGGCCTTATCCAAATGGATGTGCTTCTAACCATGAAAAATTTGAACATAACGGAATACAATCTAACTTTACTTGGGATATAAATGACACCACTACCATAAACTATATTTATGGTTATGTAGATTACAACTATGACTTTAACTATGACTTAGATAATTCATATAGCGAATTCTCTCAGTATAGATCCACAGTTCGTGAAGATGTTCACATGATGACCCATGAAGTTAACATTAACTGGGAAATAGACTCGCCCCTAGGTTATTGGGAAGTAACATCAGGTGCTTTCTACATGGACGAGAACAGAAACCAGACCTACGGATTGCATAATTCTGTACCTTCTATCTTAGAAGGAGCTAATTACAGTCTATTAGATACTACTTTTGGTACTTTATTGCAGTACACAGGAATAGATCTAACAGCTTATGGTGCTAATAGCTCAGTAATGTCACTAGCGGGTTGGGTCCCAGGGGCTTCACCACAAGCTACTATTGCAAATGCAACACCTGGTTTTTCAGGTTCAGGAAGATGGGAAGGTCAAGCTGATGGAGCTGTTTATAAGCATGACAACAATGTTCAAAATGATGCTTGGGCAGCTTACACTCAAGGTACTTTAAGAATTAATGAAGAATTCTCATTAGTATTAGGTGTTAGATATGCAGAGGATGAAAAAACTGTAAGAGAGAGAAGACAAGGTTATTCTGAACTGAATGCTTTCGAGCTAGCAGGATTTTTACCAGCTTTAAACTTATTAGCAGGATCTCCTTATGTACCTCTTGAATCAGACACAGCAACTTTAGCTTATTATTCAAGTTTAGGCTTAGGTCAGGCTAATGGTGTTACCGCTCTAGCAGCTACTAACGTAGCTATAGGAGCTGCAACTTATGCCTACGATCCAGCATTGGTTGCTTATTACCAAGGCCTCTTTGACTTAGGTTTAACTGGTACAACTAACTATGCTTATAGTATGTTTACCATAGACACTGATAAGCAAATCAACCCAGTTTGTGCAATAGACGCGACTGACTGTGCAACTCCTTTAAGAACCTATCAAGGAATTCCTTACTCATACAACAGAGACGTTTCAGATAAGCAGAAATGGTCTGACACAAATATAAGAGTAAATCTTGATTGGACACCTAGAGATAACATTTTAATGTATTTAGGTTTAACCACAGGATATAGAGCTGGAGGATATGCATTAGGTTCTACAGGTAACGTAAGAACTAAAAGAACTTGTAGTGTTTTCTTGGATCCTACTTGTGTGGCTGATTCTTCATTAGGAGTAGAGTTATTAAGTTATGATCAAGAAGAAGTAGAAGCTATTGAACTAGGATATAAAGGAATTCACTTAGATGATACTTTACAAGTTTTTTGGTCAATATATAGCTACGACTACGATGGTTATCAAGATGAAGTAGTTCAATATGATCCAGTAAGAAACACTTCAGTTAGTTGGGCATCTAATGCTGATGGAATTACTAACAAAGGTTTCGAAATGGACTTAACTTGGGCTGCTACGGATAGATTAACGCTTAATGCTAACTATTCTTATACTGAAACAGAATATGGTGAAGATTATTATGTTTTAACTACAGATGATCCAACTCAACCTAGACAAGTATTCGGAGACTTTACACCAGGTTACATTTCTAATGCAGCTACTGGATGTTCTCAAGGTGAAACCCCTATAGGAGCTGCTGGTTGTGCAGGTACTTTTGATTATTCTGTTAATGTAAAAGGAAATCCTCTAAAAGGAATTCCTTATGATAAGTATACTTTCAGAGTAACTTATGAAGCTGACATGTTCGGTGAACCAGTATGGATAACAGCTGTTCATTCATATACTGGAGATTTTTCAGCTTCAGGTATTCAAAGAGCATTGGATAGAGTGCCTTCAAGGGAGGTTACTAATATCTCAGCTTCTTGGTGGAGTGATGATTATAAGACCAGTGTAAGAGCTTATATTTCAAATCTATTCGATAACGATAGAATAAGGGGTATAGGTACTTCTGATGATGAAAGTAACTTTAGAGTTACTGGATCGCCACTACCTCCAAGAACAATGGGAGTGGATATACGTTATAAGTTTTAACAGATAACGCGTTCTTTAAAAACAGGCCAGATTTTCTGGCCTGTTTTTTTGTATATTTATAAGAAAGTAACTTTTCCTATAGAATGCTATTTCTATGAGAAAAATAACCTTAATCTTACCAATCTTAGTATTCTTTACTTCTTCAGTTTTTGGTGAATTTAATCCAGATTTAGCCTTATCAGCAGATAACTCTCCTAAAACTTATATTAATTATAAGAATTACAATAAACCCAGAAATAATTCAGAGAGTGTTGAGTCTAGAACACTACAAATAGAGTTAGGTTCAAGTGTTCTTAATGCTAAGACCAAGCTTTGGAATGATTTCTTTAAAATAGATAGCCGATTAAATGTACTGTCTTCTTTTCCAGGTACGTCTATAAATTTAACTTTAACTGAAAATTTGGCTATACCTGAAAATAGATCAATTATTAGAACCATGCATCATTTTTGGGATCTCCAAATAGGCGTAGGTAAGAGTTGGCTGATTACAGAAGATATTACAAGAGTATCACTTCCCTTTACGTTTATAGAGAAGAATGCCAATTGTGTGCACAATGGAGTGCTTATCTTTGATATTCAATTAAATGAAATTAGTAAAGGTTATTTCCAAATAGGAGGTGAGACTTGTCTTTATTTTAAATATGACTTTATTGGAGAAATCAATATAGAAGCTGAAAATAATGATTATAACGAAAAGTCAGTTAACGAATATAAGTCGTGGAAAACAAGTCAATTTCCAATTAAATCTATAACTTCATTAGGAGATTCAAGCAAATCTTTTGGGGCTGAAAAAGAAGTTAAGCCGATGTTTATGTCGGTCTATGGTTATTTTGATGGAGAAAATCATTACCGAGGAGGCTGTTCAACCAGATGGGGTCGATATCCTCACTGTTCACAAATGCTTTTACCTTCCTATTCGCTTGCAAAAAGTGTTTATGCGTCTTTAGCTCTAGACGAACTTGAAAAGAATTATCCTGGAATAAGCAAGGCCAAGGTAATTGATCATGTACCAGAATGCTCAAATAAAAAATGGAAAGGCGTGACTTTTGAACATGCCCTTGATTCTGCTGTTGGTCACTATAGAAATGATAAACATCCTTTAGATGAAGCACTTATATCTGAGAGAGGTTTTTTCACCTCCCTAACACATGCAGAAAAAATAAAGCTAGCCTGTGGCCTGTTTTCAAAAAAAGATAAACCAGGTAAAAAGTTTGTTTATCATTCAACTGATATTTATATTTTAGGAACCGCTTTAAACAACTTCATTAAATCTGCTAACTCACCAAGCTCCGATCTTTACGAAGATATCATGAAGCCTTTATGGGGAGATTTAAATTTAAGTCATGCATTAAATGAATCTCAAAGGACAACAGACGTCATAAATCAGACGTTTACAGCTTGGGGTCTATTTTTTCTTTCTACAGATATAGTTTCTATTGGAAATTATCTAAGAGAAATAGCTGAAGAAAATCCTCAATCTATTATGGGTTCTTCATTACAACTAAACAAAAAAGATAGAGGCCTAGATGCATTTTCTGGCATAAAGTTTTATAACAATGGTTTTTGGGCAAGAAAGTTACCCGGATTTCAAGTCGGCTGTAAAGAAGATGTCTTTATTCCATATATGGAGGGCTATGGTGGAATTGTGGTTGCTTTAATGCCAAATGGACATTTGTATTATTTTTTTAGCGATGGTGATCAGTTCTCTTGGTCAAAAGCTGCAAAAGCCTCAAGTAAGATAAAATCTTTTTGTGAATCATGAACACATTTTTTATTGGAGCAGCCCAGTTAAATCTATCTCCCACAGATAACTTTGATTTACTTACACAAAAATCAAGGTCATATGTGGCAAGATTCCCTTATCTAGAAATGTTAGTTTTTAGTGAGTTAGCTGTAGGAGGTGGAGGTGCCCTTAATGATAAATATTATTTAGATAGGTATTTAGAAAAATTATCTTCCTTGGCAAGTGAGCTAGATATCTGGTTAGTTCCAGGTTCTTTTTATGAAAAAACAGATGAAGGCATATTTAATACTAGTCCTATTTTTAATAACAAAGGTGAACTGGTAGCTAAGTCTAGGAAAGTATTTCCTTTTTTGCCTTATGAAATTGAAGTTCAATCAGGAGAAGAGGTTTGTGTTTTCGAAATACCTAATAGAGGAGTCATGGGAGTACAAATTTGTTATGACCTCTGGTTCCCAGAGACATCTAGAGCATTAGCTTCAAAAGGAGCAGAAGTAATTTTACACCCTAGTCTTACAGATACTTGCGATAGAGATCTAGAAAAGTCTATGATTAAAGCTACGGCAGTTCAACAACAGTGCTATTACATTGATATAAACTCAGGAGGAGATCAGGGTTATGGACAATCTGTTATTGTGGGCCCTGAAGGCGAATTAATACATGAAGCAAGTATTGGTGAAGAGTTAATGTTAGTAGAGGTCGATTTCGATAAGGTAAGAAGAGTTAGAGAAAGGGGAGTAAAAGGATTAGGACAGCCCCTAAAAAGCTTTAGAGACAATGAAAATATTCAGAAAATAATGAATAATATAAATAATGATCAATATTTTTCTAAACTAGGAAAACTTGAGGTACCCAAAAAAGGAGAACAATAATGAGTAGCAACCAAGGAAATTGGAAAAATTCTGACATAAGAGCACTAACACTGGGGGAGTCTCATCATTTTGTTTCAACCAATATGCATAGTTATGGGAATGCAGATTGGTATAAATGGTTTTTTAGCAATGGAACTCGTTTAGCTATTTTTGGTGTATTTATTTATGCTTATGGAAAAGGTGATTTAGTCAGTTATAGCGATTTAACTAAAGCCGAAAAGATTGGTTCAGTTCCTTTAAAGCTTGACTCTATCAAGGCAACTCTAAGAGAGGCTATATCTTTAGGTTTTGTAAAATCCTATAAGTCAGAAGAAGATAAAAGAGTAACTCTTTATCAATTTAACCCTGATTTGATGCAAGAAATTGGCGATTGGTGTTTTGAAACAAGAAGAAACAGAATGTACGAAATGGCCCTTTTTGTTTCAGAAGATACCACTCTAGAGATAAATAATAGGTTAAAGGGAACAATACGAAGAGAATGGATAGAAAGTATAAATAACTTTGTAGGGAGTATTGCTTTAGCTGTTAAACAAAAATATGGCGATAAAATGGAAAATGTTACTCCCATAGACGTAAGAAAATTAGAAAAGCGACTAAAAAAATAGTTCAAATTTATACCCACGATAATTATTGTTAATTAGAGGTTTATTATTAAAATCTAATTCGCATGCTTCCTAGTTTTTCACCCCTCTTTAGGGAACAGGAATCATTAGGGCTAAGTATAGCCATTGCAAGGATGACTGTGGCTATACTTTCGCCCTTAAAGTATCATTAGTATTGGGAGAGACGATGATATGAGACGATTTATCGCAATTTTTTTAATTTTATTTTCACTTAAATCTTTTTCAGAAGAAATTGATAGATTGCCTTCTGGTGTTCCAAATCTCAATGGAGTATGGCAGGTAATGAATACGGCTAACTTTAACTTAGAAGCGCATTCTTCTTCTGCTGCACTTCAGATGGTTGAAGGACCGGTAGTGCCCATTCCACATCCATCTGTAGTTGCACTGGGCGCAGTTGGATCAATACCTGGAGGTTTATCTGTAGTAGAAGAAGGGAAAATTCCTTATAAAAAAATAGCCCTCAGAAAAAGAGACAATAATAAGGCCAACTGGATAGACTTAGATCCAGAAATAAAATGTTACTTACCAGGTGTACCAAGGGCCACTTATATGCCTTATCCTTTTCAAATATTTCATAGTGAAGAAGCTATATTTTTTGCTTATCAGTATGCAGGAGCAGTAAGGAATATCTATTTAGAAGACCCTGGACCAGCGCCAGTAGATTCCTGGATGGGGCAATCATGGGGATATTGGGAAGGAGATACATTTGTAGTTGAGGCTTCAGGATTTAATGATCAAACTTGGTTTGATAGATCAGGTAACTTTCATAGCGATAAATTAAAGGTTACAGAAAGATACACCCCTATAAATAAACACATAATTGAATATGAAGCCTTGATTGAAGATGAAGAAGTATTTACAAAGCCTTGGACAATAAAGATGAATCTATATAGAAGAACTGGACAAGATGCGCAAATCATTCAATTTAAGTGTGTAGAGTTCGTCGAGGAGCTTATGTATGGAAAATATAGAGCTGAATAAGAAGCTATCTCTTTTTTTTATTTTATCTATCTTTTTAAGTCTTTCAGTAAGCTCTGAATCTAAGACAACTAAAGCAAAGACATGGTTTGGTGATCCAAACTTACAAGGAATTTGGACTAATGCATCTTTGACAACTTTAGAAAGGCCAAGTCATTTGCGGTCTTGGGAAGTTTCTGAAGAAGTTGCTTTAGAAGAATCCCTTAGAGCACAGAAAGTTTCTGAGGCCTATGACAATCCTTTAAAAAAAGGAGAAAAAATAAAAGCTTCTAGAGACCCTGGAGGATATAACGCAGCTTGGATGGATGGTGGTTCTAAGTTTTTTAAGATCAAAGATAAATATAGAACCTCAGTAATAGGCTATCCTAAAAATGGAAAACTACCGTGGGATGCTGATAAATCTAGAGCCTTCTTCCAAAAACTTCGTCCTCGGGGCATGAAACGAACAGATCACCCAGAGTTAAGAGGGGTGGGGGAGAGATGTATAGTTGGATTTGGTTCAAGTGGAGGGCCTCCGATGATGAATGTTCTTTATAATAATCATTATCAGATAGTCCAGTCTCCAGGATACGTGATGATCATGGCTGAAATGATACATGACACCAGAATCATAAGACTTAACGGCCAACATTTGCCTAAAAATATGAAACCTTGGTTAGGGGATTCCATAGGTCATTGGGAAAATAATACTTTGGTTGTAGAAACTACAAACTTTCATCCCCAGCATAGCTTTAGAGCTGGTTTAAGACATAGGTTCGCGGTAACAGAAAATGCAAAAATAACTGAAAAATTTACTAGAATTTCAAAAGATGAAATTATTTATCAATTTTTTGTAGATGATAAGGACGTCTATAGTGACATATGGGCAGGAGAAATGGTTTTAACTTCTGACTCAGATAGAATATATGAATATGCCTGTCATGAAGGGAATTACTCAATGGAAAATATTTTAGCAGGAGCAAGAGCTCAAGATTAATATGAAAAAATTTACTTTTTGTTCTTTTATACTCTTTACTGGGATTTTGTTTACGGACGAGGCTGAAAAAACATGGTTTGGTGATCCTAATTTACAGGGTACTTGGTCAAATCAAAGCCTTACTAGTCTAGAAAGACCTGATGAAATAGAGAATCTAATTATCTCCGATCAAGATGCTGCAAGGTATGCATTTTATTATCAGCAATTCCTCGAAGCAGCTGATGGTGAATTTGAAGTAGGAGAACAAATAGAAGCTGCGGATGATCCTGGTGGATACAACACAGAATGGATGGATCCAGGAACTCAGCTTTTAAAGATAGAAGATAACTTTAGAAGTTCAGTAATTACCTATCCAGAAGATGGAAAATTACCAAGAAAACTTTGGAGATGGGCTATAAACGGTCCTCAAACAGTTTATAAAATGTTTGTAAGAGCAGACCATCCAGAGGAAAGAAGTTTAGGTGAAAGATGCATTGTGGGTTTCGGTTCCAGTGGAGGTCCACCTATGTTAAATGTTCTCTATAACAACAATTATCAAATCATCCAGTCTCCAGGATATGTAGTTATTCTGGTAGAAATGAACCATGATGCAAGGATAATCAAGATAGATGGGCAGCATAACCCAGAAAATATGAAACCTTGGTTAGGAGATTCTATAGGTTATTGGGAAGGAGAAACGCTTGTAGTTAAAACTAAAAATATGCATCCCCAACAAGAATTTAGAGCAGGTATTAGACATCAGATATTTATTTCACAAGATGCTCTAATAGAAGAAAGATTCACTAGGACTTCTTCTGATGAAATACTTTATCAATTTATCGTAAACGACGATAAGTTTTATAATGATGTTTGGAAGGGTGAAATGCTATTAAGAAAAACAGATGGAAAAATTTATGAATATGCTTGTCATGAAGGCAATTATGCAATGGAAAATATATTAGCTGGAGCTAGAGCAGAGGAGAAACAATAAAATGAAAAAACTTCAAAAATTAATACTTCTTACGGTAACGTCCCTTTTAACTTCTTTAAGTGTCTATTCACATCATGCCTTTACAGCTGAGTTCGATGCTAATGCGCCAGTTAACTTAACTGGGAAAATAGTTAAAGTAGAATGGATTAATCCACACGCCTGGGTACATGTTGAGGTTATAGAAGACAATAAAAAAACTATTTGGATGGTAGAGGGAGGTACACCAAATACACTTATTAGAAATGGACTAACTAAACAAACCCTTAAACCAGGAACAGTAATAGTGGTTAGAGGATATCAAAGCAAAGGAAAACTTTGCACTCCGAGATGTAGAGCAAATGGTAGGGATGTGACTTTTCCTGATGGAAGTAAGGTATTTATGGGCTCATCTGGTACTGGTGCCCCTAGAGATGGAGCAGATCCTAGAGAACCAAAAAGGTAATATATGCCTTTTCTAAGACTATTCATAGTTTTATCTTTTTTATCATTTCAAGTCATAAGTGAAGAGGATCATGACGAGGATCATTCTGAAGTCCATGATGTCATGGCTTATGTATTAGATCCAGCTGCTAGAGGAATATGGAATTTTTCCGGTTCATATATAACGGAAGATGGTGAATTTAGACTTGAACCCACTACTGATGAAGGATGGGAAAAAATAATGCAATCAGCGAAGGTAATTTCTGAAACTTCATATTTACTTTCTTTGCCTAGCAGGTCTGAAGGAAGACCTTTGTGGTTATCATTCTCTTCTTCTCTAAAATTAGTAGGCGAAAAGGCCTTCGATGCAGCTGAAGCTAAAGATACAGAGGAGTTGTTTAAAGTAGGCGCTGAAATTTATCAAGTTTGCGTTGCCTGTCATAACGCATATTGGATAAAAAACTAACATTGAATGATATTAGAATTTTGTAAATGGTTAGCATCCACAAAATGGAGTATTGCACTTCATGAATCTCTTTACATGTACCCCTGGATTGAATCTGCACATGTATTGTCTATATGTTTATTTATAGGAATATTACTTTTTGTAGACCTAAGGTTATTGGGTAAGGGTTTTACCTCTATTCCAATATCGAAATTAAATAGTTCATTATTGCCTTGGTCTATTTTTGGTTTTGTACTAATGGTAATTACTGGCTTGTTGTTATTTTATGCAATTCCAGTAAGAAATTATCACAATATTTTCTTTAGATTTAAGCTCCTTTTGATTATCTTAGCAGGAATCAATATGTTTCTTTTTCATAGAAAAATGAAGCAAGAAGGACATCTTTGGGATGAATCTGATTCTATCCCTGCGTCAGTTAAGAGATCGGCTTTAGTTTCTCTTGTTCTTTGGGCACTAGTTATAATTTCTGGAAGAATGATTGCCTATAATTGGTTCGATTGCGATATCCAGCCACAACCAAACTGGGTTAATTTCCTTGCTTCTTGTGAACTAAATGCTTATGAAATGGAATTATTTTAGATATGTTTAACGAAAAATTATTTTTCTTCTTTGATGATTTAGAACAAGGCTTCATAGGGAGTTTTGTTAGAGATTCTTTATGGTTATTTCCAGCTATTGAAGCCATACACCTAATAGGTTTAGCTATTTTAGGAGGATCAGTTTTAGTTAATGATCTTAGATTGATGAGGCTTGTTTTAGTTAACAAGTCTACTATTTATGTTCTAGACCAAACTATGAAATGGTTCTACATAGGCCTTGTTGTATTAGTCTTAACTGGAGTGCCACTATTTCTTAGCGAGGCTATAAAATGTTTCTATAGTCGTGCCTTTTGGATAAAAATAAGCTTTCTGATTATAGGTATATTTTTTACATTATTTATAAGAAATCGTTTGATTAGAGTAGAAGCTAAAGAAAACTTTAGCTTGAAGCTAATTGGTTTTATTTCAGTATTTATATGGGCCATAGTAGCTGGTTCTGGAAGATGGATAGGTTTTTCTTAAAAGTTATAAACTAATGAAACAATCAAACCTCTCATTAAAAGTTAGACTAGGATATGGAATTGGAGACACTGCAATTTGTCTTTACTGGAGTGGGGTAGGGCTTTATCTTCTTTATTTTTATACTGATGTTGTAGGTATTTCACCTGAGTTAGCAGGAACTATATATCTAATAGGAATGATGTGGGATGCTCTTACAGATCCGTATATGGGCTATATAGCAGAAAGAACCAGAACTAGGTGGGGAGTTTATAGGCCTTATCTATTATTCGGAAACATACCTTTAGCTCTGTCCTTTATTCTTCTTTTTTGGGCACCTCCGTTTGAAGGATATTCGTTATTTTTCTTTTTAGTTTTTGCAAACATACTACATAGAACATGTTTTACTATCGTTAGCGTCCCCTTTTCTTCCCTTACTCCTAGAATTACATCTGATAGCACTGAAAGGACTAATCTCACTGGATTTAGAATGCTTGGAGCACAAACAGGCACTAACTTGATGGCTCTTTGTGCATTTCCAATTATTCGGTGGGCTGGTGGAGATGCATCGGGACCTGAAGCAGAAGCTCCTGGATTTGTTGCTTTAGCTACTATTGCAGGAATAACAGCTATCTTCATTCATGCTATAACTTTTTTAACAGTAAAAGAACCTAAAGACAGTCAAGGAATAGAAAGAGTTAGTGGTAGTTTAATAGAAACTGCTCGCGCGGTATCTAAGAATAATGCCTTTTGGATTGTTTTTTCTGCAATATTAATAATGGGAATGACAACCTTATTTTTTGGAAAGACTCTAATTTATTACACAAAATATGCTCTAGATTTACATAGCCATCAGGAAACAGTGCTATTTACTAATGGCATTGTGGCTTTTCTGAGCATCCCTTTTTGGTGGTGGGTTTCAAATAGAATTGGAAAGAAAAACACTTGGTTAGTATCTGGTTCATTAACAATGATAGCTTTCTTAATTTTTTACCTTTACCCTATAACCGCATTAAATGAATTGCTTATTTTGGTAGCTCTAATTGGTGTTGGTTCGGGTGCTGGAGGAATTCTCTTCTGGTCTATGCTTCCCGATACTATTGAATATGGAGAAGTTAATACTGGAATAAGAAGTGAATCTTCCTTATATGGATTTATGACCTTTGCTCAAAAGAGCTCTATTGCATTAGCTGCTTCTATTTTTACTTTTGTTCTATCTTTCATAGGTTTTGAAGCTAATCAACCTCAAACAGAAGAAACAGTTCAGTCAATGAAAACTATAATGACTCTAATTCCTCTTTTAGGTGTAGCCACTAGTGTTTTGATAATTTATCAATATCCAATAGATTCTAGAGTCCATAAGGAACTGTTAGAAAGTTTAGAAGAAGGCTAGAATATTAGCATGGTCAAATGGGGTATATTGGGAACAGGGATGATAGCGAGAGCTTTTGCCTCTTCAATAAAAGATAGTCAAAATTCAGAACTTAAATATGTTGCAAGCAGAACTAAAGAAAGTTCAAACAAATTTGCAGAAAAATACAATTGCGAGGCTATAGAAGGTTATGACAGTTTAATAGATCTTGAAGATTTTGAAGCTTTATATATAGCGACTCCACATCCACAGCATTTTGAATTTGCCTTAAGGGCCTTACAAAAAGGCAAAGCTGTTCTTTGTGAAAAACCAATGACAATGAATTCTACGGAAGCCATGATTCTTATAGAAGCTGCGAGAAAGAACAATTCTCTTTTTATGGAAGCTTTTATGTATAGAGTTCATCCTCAGACTGAGAAGATTAGAGAAATAATTAAAGATTATTTTTTAGATGAACCGTTAGAAATAGAAGCTTCTTTTGGATTTAAGGCCGATGTTCCTAAAGAGCATAGGTTAGTCAATCCAGAATTAGGTGGCGGTTCAATTTTAGACATAGGATGTTACCCAATGTCTATGTCAAGAATGGTAGTAGGAATCCAAGAAGGCAAAAACTTTACTAATCCCACTAATTTGAAATCCAAAGGAACTTTGTCTGAAAATAATGTTGATCTCTATGCCGAAGCAAAATTAGAATTTAGTAACGGAAGTAGTGCCCAAATTAGTTCTTCGATAAATCAAATTCTCCCCAATAAAGTTATCATTAAAAACCAAAGAACCACACTCGAGGTTGTTGAGCCTTGGAGATGTGGAGAGGATGTAGGAAGAAAATCTTCAATTTTTTTATCCCATGAAGGTAAGAAAGAAGAAATTCAATTCAATGAAACTATTGGTATTTTTACTTTTGAAATAGATCATTTTTCAGAAGTTCTACTTAGTGGTTCTATAGAATCAAATTTAGTATCTCATTCTGATTCTCATGGAAATATGATTTGGTTAGATACATGGCGAAAATCTATAGGTGTTTATTATTCTGAAGACAAACCCACAAATAGAGAAAAGCAGATGAGTTCTTTTTTTGAAGACAGGAAATCTATGCCTACTTCTAGAATTAAAGGTATAGATAAAGAGCTGTCTAGAGTAGTTTTTGGGTGTGATAATCAATCAGATACTAATCATGCCTTCGCTATGTTTGATTATTATTTTAATAAAGGAGGTAATGTATACGACACTGCTTATATTTATAACAATGGTAAAAGTGATAGATATCTAGGTGAGTGGATAAAAGCAAGAAATAATAGAGATGAAGTGGTTATATTAGGAAAAGGAGCTCATACTCCTGATTGCTTACCTGAAAAAATTAGACCTCAACTAGAAGAAACTTTAGATAGATTAAGTACAAACAAATTAGATATTTACTGTTTACACCGAGATAATCCAGAAATACCCGTTGCAGAATTTATGGATTCTTTAAATGAACTCAGAGATGAAGGGTTGATTGATGTTTTAGGGGCTTCTAATTGGTCATTGGATAGGTTTAAGGAGGCAAATGAATATTCAAATTCTAAAAATATATCTGGTTTCGGAGTACTAAGTAATAACTTTAGCTTAGCAAGGATGCTAGAGCCTGTCTGGCCAGGTTGTTTTAGTTGCTCAGAAGAAGATTATAGACAGTATCTTATTGATAATCAGATTGCCATATTTCCCTGGTCAAGTCAGGCCAGAGGTTTCTTCTTGAAAACTCAAGAATTTGAAGGAGCAATGCATGTAGCCAACCCTAACTTAAAAGAACAAAATAGAGTTTGGTCTGATGAAAATAATTTAGAGAGAAGACGAAGGTGTTTTGAATTAGCTGAAAAAAAAGGTTTTGAACCCATAGAAGTTGCCTTAGCTTTTGTTTTAAGCCAATCCTTTCCTTCATTTCCATTGATAGGTCCAAGAAATTTCTTTGAAACTGAAAGTTCTCTTAAGGCTTTTGATATAAATTTAAGTGATGAGGAGGTTGCATGGCTAGATCTCAATTAAATCATTTCTCTTTTTTATTCATTCTAGTTTTACTTTCTTCGTGTGGAGGTGGTGGAGGATCTTCAACTGAAGGAAGTGGAGGATTAAAAACTAATTCTCCTCCAAGCTTTTCAATAATGGTTTCAGAGTGGTCAATCCCTGAAAATCAAACTGAAGTATTAACAGCAAAAGCAACTGATCCAGATGGAGACACTTTAACTTACTCTGTTGGAGGTGAAGATGCTTCTATTTTTTCAGTAACTAACTTAGGAGAAGTTTCATTTAAAGTCGCTCCTGATTTTGAAAATCCTCAAGATTCAAATATGGATAATGTATATTCATTCAATGTCATGGCAAGTGATGGTTCTTTAACTGCCACTTCAACTTCCTTTTTAATTTCAGTTCAAGATGTGGTTATTGAAGACTGCTCGGTAGAAGTAGCAGAAAATCCTAATGTTAAAGTGTGGCCTTCTCTAGATTGGGAAATTTCAACTCCTCAAGAACAGGGTTTATGTCCAGATGAAATCAATCAAGCAATGGATTACGCGTTCGCTAATAATAATTTTACTGGAGCTGTAATTGTTATACGCAACGGATATATTGTTGCCGAAAGATACGCAGCAAATAAATTGTCATCAGATCTAGTAACTAGCTGGTCTGTAGCTAAAAGCTTTACCAGTGCTTTAGTAGGAGCAGCAATAGAAGATGGATACATTACTGATTTAGACCAGAGTGCTTCGGATTATATAACTAGCTGGCAAGGCACTGCTAAATCAAGCATAACAATCAGGCACTTAATGAATGTGCAATCAGCTCTTGAATTAATCGACGGAGGTGTGCTTTATGGTTCAGCTAATCAATTACAACTTTCAATAGATCGGAATTTAATTGGAACTCCAGGAAATAAACTATACACATATTCAAATGCTGACGTCATGCTTGCTGGAGAGGTGGTTAGATCTGCTACTCAAATGGATCCAGATAGTTATTTAGATTCCAAGATATCAAGTGTCATAGGGTTTAGTGGAGAATGGTGGAAAGATTCAATAAGTAATATTATGACTTACTGTTGCATTGACTCGACTCCTAAAGATTTTGCTAGATTTGGTTTACTATTTTCAAGAAAAGGTGAGTGGAATGGAACTCAAGTATTACCTGAATCTTGGGTTTTACAGAGCACGACAAAAGCATTATCAGGTGAATATGGTTTTTACTGGTGGCCAGCTGGCAATCAAGGATACACAGCTTTTGGTGTGCAAGGACAAATAGTTGCAGTGTATCCACAAGAAGATCTAGTAGTATTGAGGTTTAGTTCCTACACAAGAATGGGCGATGGATCAGTCATCAGGCAAGGATCAAACTACCATGCAACTACAGAACCGCAGAATTTTGATAATTATACTTTCATGAATTTAGTGCACTCATCTGTAAGGGAATATCCTGAATAAATTTAGATTGGAATTTTCTTTATTTTTGTTAATCTTACTTTGACGTTCTACTTTAAGTCATACATAAGGGGGGCTTAAAGGTAGGTTAATTGAACTACCCTTTATGAGGAGGTGATCTGTATTAGTATTTATTTATTAGCAGGAATAGCAGGAGGTGCCTTCTGACACGGGGTTCTCCCGATTCCGGCCATGAAAATGAGTTTTTGTGGTTAGAGGATAGTTGAGATACTTCCTCTGTAAAAAACCCTGCTTAGGCAGGGTTTTTTATTTCTTAAAGATTAAGTTTTAACTTCCTTGTCTCCAACCCTCTCTATCAAAGACTCTGATATAAGTTAGATTTTCTTGCTCATGGGTATTATTAACTCTGATGTAATCTCCCTCTTCAGCAAAAACAACAGCTCCAGAATAAACATCCATCTTTTCTTTATGTTGTATCCCAAAGCTTGGATCATCTCCATGACCTGCCTCATGATTAGAATATTCAACAACTTCTACAGACCCTGAGCCAGAAAGAAAGATATAGACTACTTCTGATTCCATTAAAACATGACCTCCTGTTGATTTACCTGGCCTGATAACTGTTTTACTAGCTATAACTTTCCTTAATACATCATTAGTCCAAGTAGTATATGAATCATTTTCTTTAGAAATATCATTACTGACAGTGTAGTTTTTATATTTTTTTGCCATATCTCTGCTCTTAAAAATAGAACTCTAACATTAACTCATTACTTTAACTTAACTTAATTTTAAAAAACTTTATTTTTTTTTAATTCATACTTTAAATCTGACATAATTAATAAAAAAAAAGAGGTTTACATGACTAAACAGGCAACATTTACAGAAATGGAAAACGGTACGGCTGAGGATTATTCAATAATACAAGAACATACTTCAGACTTTGCTAAAGAATTACCAGATAGAATTTTAGATCATCTTTGTATCTTAAAGGGCGATACCGGAGGTTTTGCAGTGGATAGATTCACTCACAGCATTCAGACTGCTACAAGAGCTTTTCGGGATGGAAGAGATGAAGAATATGTTGTTTGTGCCTTACTACATGATATTGGAGATACTATAGCTTCAGCAAACCATGCTGATTTAGCTGCTACCATGCTTGAACCTTTTATTTCTGAAAAAAATTACTGGATCGTTAAACACCATGGAATTTTTCAGGGATATTATTTCTTCGAGCACATGGGTCTTGATAAGAATATGAGAGATGAATATAAAGGGCATAAATATTGGGATGATTGTGCAGAATTTTGTGAAAAATATGATCAAAATTCTTTTGATCCTGAATATGACAATATGAAATTAGAAGATTTTGAACCTATGGTAAGAAGAGTTTTTGCAAAACCAAAGAATTCTATATACAAGAATAGAGATTACTAATATTTTATGGATAAAATAAGTTCCCTAATAAAGGAACTAACTTTAGAGGAAAAGGTTTCTATCCTCTCAGGTTCTGATTCCTGGCATACAACACCTGTAGAGCGTTTAAATATTCCTAGAGTGAAAATGACCGATGGACCTAATGGTGCTAGAGGTGATGCAGTTAGTGGTGAAACCGCAGCCTGCTATCCAAATGGATCTGCAGTTGCCTCTACATGGAATACAAAATTAATTGAAAAATTGGGTAAATCTTTAGGAGTGGAGGCAAAAACTAAGGATGCAGATATGCTTTTGGGACCTACTATTAATATTCATAGACATCCTACAGGCGGAAGACACTTTGAATGTTATTCAGAAGATCCAATCCTTACAGGCAAAGCAACAGTAGCCTATGTTAAAGGAGTGCAATCAGAAAAAGTATCTGCATGCTTAAAACATTTTGTAGGTAATGACACAGAGTTTGAAAGACATAGAGTAAGTTCAAATATTGACGAAAGAACTCTCAGGGAAATTTATCTATTACCATTTGAGATGGGAGTTAAGCAGGGCGGGGCTTTAGGAGTTATGTCTGCATACAATCAGTTGAACAATATTTATTGTTCTTCTCACAAAGAAATCTTGATTGATATCCTTAAAGAAGAATGGAATTTTCCAGGATATGTAGTTAGTGATTGGGGGGCTTCACTACAAACTGTTGAAAATGCAATAGGTGGATTAGATTGCGAAATGCCCGGCCCAGCAAAGTCGTGGGGCGAGAATTTAGTACAAGCAGTTAAAAAAGGAAATGTACCCGAAGATATTATTGACGACAAAGTAAGGAGAATCCTTACGGTAGCAGAGTTCACAGGAAGATTAGAATCTATGGAGGAGAAACCAGAAACTTCTTCTAATTTAGAATCAGATAAGATTTTGATTAGACAGGCTGCCAATGAAGGCATGGTTCTTTTAAAAAATAAAAATACTCTTCCTTTAGATGAAACTAAACTATCCAAAGTAGCAGTTATTGGACCTAATGCTCTAAGAGGACAGTTTATTGGAGGTGGAAGTGCAAATGTTAAACCTCATTATGTAGTTCATCCCCTAGAAGGTTTAACCAATAATTTAGATAGTTTAGAGGTTAATTATGCCAAGGGATGCCACACCCATAAATATTTACCTGCTATAGAAAAAAATCTTATTTCTTGCCCAGAAACAGGTTCTCAGGGTTTTAAAGTAGATTTCTTTGAAGGAGAGGACTTAAGTGGTTCTCCAATAGAAACTAAAATACTTACAGGACAAAGATTCTGGGCTATGCAAGGATTTGGAGTTGATGTAGCGACAAAGTCAGAACCGCCATCTCTTTCTGTAAGATTTTCAGCGAATCTAGTTCCTGATATCACTGGAGAGCATCATTTTGAATTAGTTAGCATAGGTTCTGCTAGGTTAAAAATTGATGGTGAAGAAATTGTTGATAATTGGACTTCACAAGAACCAGGAGAAGCTTTCTTCTCTTATGGAAGCGCACCAAGAAGATCATCAATAACTTTAGAAGAAGGACACAGTTATTTATTAGAAATCGAATACAAATGGATGGGTAGATTCCCAGCAGTTCAGATAGGAATGCTTCCTCCAGACAAAGAAGACCTAATGGCAGAGGCAATAAGGCTAGCTGAAGATTCTGATGCTGTAATACTACTTGCAGGAACAAATTCGGACTGGGAAACTGAGGGCAATGATAGAAGTACGCTTGAATTACCAGGAAAGCAAAATGAACTTATTGAGAAGGTAATAGAAGTAAATCAGAATACTGTAATTGTCATGAACACGGGAGGACCATGTACTATGCCTTGGATAGATAAGGCTCCTGCGGTTTTACAAAGTTGGTTTCCAGGGCAGGAATTTGGTAACTCTTTATACGATCTCATATTCGGTAAAGTAAATCCTTCAGGAAAGTTAACAACTACCTTTCCAAAAAGATTAGAAGACACACCAGCTTTTAATCATTATCCTGGTGAAAAATTACAGATGGACTACTTGGAAGGTCTATATGTTGGTTATAGGTGGTATGAGAAAAAGAATATAGAGCCGTTATTTTATTTTGGACATGGTCTTTCTTATACAAATTTTGAATATGCAAATTTAAAAGTTATACCTCCTCAAACAGAAGATGCAGTTATATCTTTATCACTAAATATAAAAAATATAGGTGAAAGAGCTGGTAAAGAAGTTGTGCAACTTTATGTCTCAGTTGAAAACTCTAACGTAGATAGACCTTTAAAAGAATTAAAGAGCTTTACTAAAATAGATCTAGAAAGCTCTGAAAGTCAGACAGTCACTTTTAACCTAACAGAAAGGGATTTAGCTTATTGGGATGTTAATAAGAAAACCTGGGCCTTGGAGCCAGCAGAGTATAAAGTTTTAGTTGGATCTTCATCTAAAGACATTAAATTAGAGTCGTCTGTATGGTTGGGTTAGTTACTTAGCTGTAAAACCACCATCGATTACCATTTCTGCTCCAGTAATAAATGAACTTCTATTTGAAGCTAAGAATAGTGCTAATTGAGCTATTTCTTCTGGCACACCCATTCTTTTAACTGGATGCATTAAAGCAGTCATTTCTTTAGCTTCGTTGTTTCCTAACTCTAAGTTTTCACTTACGTTGCTCACTACTTGAGCTCCCATTTTTGTTTCTATTACTCCTGGATGAATACTATTAACTCTTATGTTGTAATCTAGATCTGCAAATTCAATTGCACAACTTTTGGTAAATAATTTAACTGCACCTTTGGAAGCTGTGTATGCTCCATGACCAGCTGAACCTACTAATCCTGCAATAGAAGAAAGATTTACTATTGAACCACTATCATTATCTAGGCTGCTCTTTTTCATCTCCTCAAGAACTGATTTCGTACCCAAAAATACTCCTTCAACATTAACCGTGAACATTTTTTTCCATTCTTCAATAGATGTTTCTTCAACTGTAGAGCTTGAATAAATCCCTGCATTATTTACGAGAATATTTAGTCCCCCGAATTCATTAATACAGTATGAAACTGCTTCTTTCCATGAGTCTTCGTCAGTTACATCATGTGAAATAAAACTAATATTCCCTTTTTTACCTGATAAATTTTCTACTGTTCTAACACCTTCCTCTTCTAAAATATCAGTAATTAATACATTTGCACCTTCGTCTAAGAACAAAGATGCAATAGACGCTCCTATTCCTCTAGAACCTCCTGATATAAAAGCTGTTTTTCCTTTTAGTTCACTCATTTAAGTTTTTGATGGTTTTCCTTTTTCTTCTACTTCAGCATCGTGATGCTTTTTTGCCTCTATAAGTTCTGGCATCAATTGATTTAATTGATCTATAGTCCATAAATTATCACTAGTAAAAGATTTAATTACTGCAGGTTGTTGCATGATTCCTAGAATACCTCCTTGTGAATGTATTATCTGAGAGGTTATATCGTTAGCTTCTTCAGAGCACAGCCAAGTTACAACAGGAGCTATTTGTTCAGGACCTTGAGTCCAATCATTTTCATCATATTCACGTCCAGCTGCTTCAATTAAATCTATAGTTAATCTGGTAGCAGCACCCGGCGAAATAGTATTTACAGTACATTTGTATTTAGCTACTTCTAAGGCTAATGATCTAGAGAATCCAGCGATTCCAGCTTTAGCAGCACCATAATTAGTTTGGCCAAAATTTCCATACAGACCTGAGACAGAAGACATATTTAAAATTCTGCAATTCAATCTATTTTCGTCTCTTATGTATCTTACGAAAGGGCGTGTGCAATTGTAATGACCTTTAAGGTGAACTTCCATGATTGCATCCCAGTCACTTTCTTCCATATTATAAAGTGTTCTATCTCTTAGTATTCCTGCATTATTTACTAAGAAATCCATTTCTCCAAAGGCATCTATAGTAGTTTTGAACAGATTCTCTCCTCCTTCTACAGTGCCTACCGAGTCATAATTTGCTACCGCTTCACCCCCTAAGTCTTGTATTTCTTTAACTACTTCATCAGCAATTTTTCCTTCACCAGAACCATCTCTATCTCCACCTAAATCGTTTACTACTACTTTGGCTCCTTCTTGAGCAAAACTTAAGCAGATCTCTCTTCCTATACCTCTTCCAGCTCCAGTTACGACGCCTACTTTCCCATTTAAAACACCCATAAATACCTCTATATTCTATTTATTTATTTATCCGAATTTACTTGTCTATATTAGTGCTTATAACGCACAATAGGAATAGAGGAGAGATAAAAAAGTAAATGGATGTAAGGGTCGATCGAGCTTCAACAGGAACAATGTGGACCTATGGTCTCGGCTCAATAGCTGTAGGCATAAAAAATAACCTTCTAGGAACTTACTTACTTCTCTATTACAACCAAGTACTAGAAGTAAATGCGCTGCTCGTTACAGCAGCTTTATTTATTGCATTAATGATCGATGCTTTTACAGATCCCATGGTTGGAATTTGGTCTGATAGAGTTAGATCAAAATGGGGCAGGAGACATCCTTTTATGTATGCTGCAATAATTCCCTTTGCTTTCTCTTACTATTATATTCTTCAAGATCCAGGAAATTTATCTCAAACTGAACATTTCGTCAGGTTAGTCTTTTTGATGTTTATTCTTAGGCTATCCATGACCTTTTATGAAATACCGAGAGGAGCTTTAGCTCCAGAATTAACAAAGGACTATGACCAAAGAACCCAAATATCTGGAATTGGCATGGCTTTAGGCTGGATAGGTGGTGCAGGAATCGATTACATTTATAGGGCCTATTATTTAGGAGAGAGCTTTTTAAACAAAGAAGCCTATGCTGAAATGGCATTTTTAGGTGGTTTAGGGATATTCATCAGTACGGTGATAACAACTTTAGGTACACATAAACATATTCCTACTATTAGAATTCCTGAAATTAAAGTAAACCCCAATAACTTAAATATCAGTCTAATCATTTATCTTTCCTATTATTTGCCTTGTCTATGAAATCTTCCATAAAACCTTTAGTTTTATCTTTTGGAATTCCATAATCCATAAATTCTCTAAACTCTTGCGTTTCAAATGCGTAAGAGTGCCCCTCTTGGAACATTTTAACACTAGGATGTTTAAAAAAAGCAATCAAACTCATACCTGCAATAAACCCTCCAATGTGAGCAAAGTAAGCTACACCTCCTGAAGAAGTATCTGCCATAGCGCCTGAAAAAAATTGTGAAACTATCCAAAAACCTAAAACAATAAAAGCTGGGACTTTGATAATACTAACGATAATTACAATCCACATTAATACATTTATGTTTGCTCTAGGATACAAAAGCAAATAAGCACCTAAAACACCTGCTATAGCTCCACTAGCTCCTATCATTGGTATATTGGAAGTGGGATCAATTATTGACTGTAATAAAGCAGCCAATAAACCGCAAAGTAGATAAAAAATTAAGAATTTAGTTTGGTTTTATTGCTTCAAGTGATAATCACAGAGCTAGACCAGGAACAGGATATAAAGAAATAGATAGAAGAGTAACCACTGAATCAAATGGAGTAGTTAATACTGAAATTGAAAATTTACTTTACCCTCCAGAAGAAAAAGCAGCTAGGTCAGTTTTATTAGAAGGAAATTTGATAGCAGAAATGGGTTTTGCTGCTCTAGAGGTAGAAAGAGAAGCTTCATTCTTTACTACTGGAGGCCTAGCCGCAGTTCACTCAAATTCTAGGTCTAGAGACGATATATGGGATGCTTTTCAAAGAAGAGAAACCTATGGAACAACCGGAGATAGAATTTTATTGTGGTTTGATTTATTAGCTAACAATGCAACTCTTCCAATGGGTGGAGAAATTAGTACTAAAGAGAATCCTACATTTAGAGTTAAGGCAGTTGGAGCGTTTAAACAAAAACCAGGATGTCCTGATTATAGTTCTACAAAAATAAAGCAGGAAGATATAGAAAGGATCTGCAAAAACGAATGTTATAACCCCTCTGATGAAAGAAAAATTATAACTAAGATTGAAGTTATAAAAGTCCTGCCTCAAATTTATAAAAATGAAACAGTGGATCCTTTAATCATGGATGCTTGGAAAACTTTTGAATGTAAAGCCGATCAAAATGGTTGTGAAGTGACTTTTAGTGATCCAAATTTCTCTGTAGATGGAAGAGATGCAGCATATTATGTAAGGGCTATTCAAGAGCCTTCGCAAGTAATTAATGCTAAAAATCTAAGGTGTGAATATGACTCTGAAGGAAACTGTATTAAGGTAAATCAATGTCACGCTACTTATAAAACAGATCCAGATGATGATTGTCTGTCTATGTCTGATGAAAGAGCTTGGTCTTCACCAATTTTTGTTGACTATTTGTAATCTTCATATTTATTAGTTTGATTTTTCATCAAAATCCAAGTTAACTAGTCAAAATTAATTATTTCTCATGGAAGATCTAAATCAGAAAAAATTGTCCTTCTCCACAAAGTTTTTTTACGGCTTTGGATCTATTTCTTTTGGAATAAAAAATAACGGTTTCAGTTACTTCGTACTTTTTGTCTATACAACAGCCTTCGGGTTAGAGCCTTGGATGGCAGGAGTAGCTCTAAACATAATCTTAGTTGCAGATGCAATAACAGACCCATTAGTTGGCTATTATTCAGATAGATTGAGGTCTAAATGGGGAAGAAGGCATCCTTTTATGTATGCAGCGGCAATTCCCGTTACTCTTTCATATTATTTTTTATGGGTTCCTCCAGAAGGCTTAACACAATGGCAACTTTTTGCTTACCTCCTAGTGTGTGCAACCGTTATAAGAGTGTTCATAACTTTTTATGAAGTCCCGTCCGTAGCTCTAGGGCCAGAACTCACAGATAGTTATGTAGATAGGACTTCTTTGATGTCCTATAGATATTTCTTTGGTTGGTTTGGAGGATTAACAACCTATAACTTAGTTTGGTGGGTTTTTGAAGATAAATATGAAGGAGGAAGAGCAAATCCTGAATTGTGGGCAGAATATGGTTTAATTGC
>CACOMS010000017.1 GCA_902628375.1 uncultured SAR86 cluster bacterium
GCGCCTGATCTTCATTTAGGCCATACAGTAATCATTAATAAAATGAAGCTCTTTCAAGATATGGGCCATGAGGTTATTTTTCTTATAGGCGACTTTACTGGGTCAGTTGGAGACCCTTCTGGGGTAAATGAAACTAGACCAGTTTTATCAAAAAGTGATTTAAAAAAGAATTCAAAGACTTACCAAAAACAAGTTTTTAAAATTCTGGATCCACAGAAGACAGAAATTAGGTATAACTCGGAGTGGATGAATAAATTAAAACCATCTGATTTCATTAAACTAGCATCTACTCAGACTGTAGCTAGAATGCTTGAAAGAGATGATTTTGATAAGAGGTATAAATCTCAACAACCTATTTCTATTCATGAATTCCTATACCCCTTGTTGCAAGGGTATGATTCTGCAATTCTTAAAGTCGACGTAGAATTAGGTGGTACTGATCAGAAATTTAATCTACTTATGGGCAGGGAGGTTCAGAAGCATTATGGATTGGAGCAACAATCAATTATGACTTTACCTTTACTTGAAGGTCTTGATGGAGTGAAAAAGATGTCTAAATCTTTAGAAAACTATATTGCAATAGAAGATAAGGCTGATGATATGTTTGGAAAAATTATGTCTATATCAGACGAATTGATGTGGAGATATTTTGATCTATTAAGTTTTAAAGATTCAGCAGAAATAGATAACTTAAAAAAAGACCAAAAAAATGGAGAAAATCCTAGAAATATTAAATTTATCTTAGCTCAAGAAATTGTAGAAAGATTTCATGGAGAAAAGAAGTCTAAATCAGCTTTAAATGAATTTCTAAATAGATTTCAGAAAGGAAATATACCTACAAATATTGAAGATATTTCTTTAACACTTAGCAAAGATGAATTAACCCTGTCTAGAGTCTTAAAGGACTCCAAATTGACCTCCAGTACTTCAGAAGCCTTAAGAATGATTAAACAAGGAGCAGTCAAAATAGATGGCGAAAAAGTATTAGATTCTGACCATAAAATTGCTCTTAATGAAGAGCAAATTTATCAAGTTGGGAAGAAAAGGTTTAGGCGAATAAAAATAGCTAAAAAATAGCTTTGAATCAGGTTTTATTGGTGTATACTGCGCGTCCGTTTAGGTCATTCTTAACGGGAGTTTTTTAAAATTTTTAAAGCAAGTAATTCGTGTGGGCGCCTGTTTTAGGCGCAACTTACCAGCCAGCTAGTTATTGCTTAATTTATTAAGTTTTTACTACTGGTTTTTTTTGTGCCTTTTTAGAAAGGCAATAATCAATTTAATTGAAGAGTTTGATCATGGCTCAGATTGAACGCTGGCGGTAGCTTTTATACATGCAAGTCGAGCGGTAACAGACATTTTGATTCAGCTTGCTGAATCTCGTGCTGACGAGCGGCGAACGGGTGAGTAACGCGTAGGAATCTACCCAGTAGCGGGGGATAGCCCGAGGAAACTCGGATTAATACCGCATACGCCCTAAGGGGGAAAGGGGGCAGTTTACTGCTCTCACTATTGGATGAGCCTGCGTAAGATTAGCTTGTTGGTGGGGTAATGGCCTACCAAGGCAACGATCTTTAGCTGGTCTGAGAGGACGATCAGCCACATTGGGACTGAGACACGGCCCAGACTCCTACGGGAGGCAGCAGTAAAGAATATTGGACAATGGGGGAAACCCTGATCCAGGCATACCGCGTGTGTGAAGAAGGCCCTAGGGTTGTAAAGCACTTTAAGCAATGAAGAAGATATTAAAGTTAATACCTTTAATATTTGACGTTAATTGCAGAATAAGTACCGGCTAACTCCGTGCCAGCAGCCGCGGTAATACGGAGGGTACAAGCGTTAATCGGAATTACTGGGCGTAAAGCGCGCGTAGGCGGTTTAGTAAGTTGTATGTGAAAGCCCCGGGCTCAACCTGGGAACTGCATACAAAACTACTAAACTAGAGTACGAGAGAGGAGAGTAGAATTTGAAGTGTAGCGGTGAAATGCGTAGATATTTCAAGGAATACCAATGGCGAAGGCAGCTCTCTGGCTCGACACTGACGCTGAGGTGCGAAAGCGTGGGTAGCAAACAGGATTAGATACCCTGGTAGTCCACGCCGTAAACGATGAGGACTAGCCGTTGGGGGGAATTAACCCTTCAGTGGCGCAGCTAACGCATTAAGTTCTCCGCCTGGGGACTACGGCCGCAAGGCTAAAACTCAAATGAATTGACGGGGGCCCGCACAAGCGGTGGAGCATGTGGTTTAATTCGATGCAACGCGAAGAACCTTACCTACCCTTGAAATCCAGCGAAGTTTTCAGAGATGAGAATGTGCCTTCGGGAACGCTGTGACAGGTGTTGCATGGCTGTCGTCAGCTCGTGTCGTGAGATGTATGGTTAAGTCCAGTAACGAGCGCAACCCCTATCCTTATTTGCCAGCGTGTAATGGCGGGGACTATAAGGAGACTGCCGGTCATAAACCGGAGGAAGGCGGGGACGACGTCAAGTCATCATGGCCCTTATGGGTAGGGCTACACACGTGCTACAATGGGTGGTACAGAGGGTCGCCAAAGCGCGAGCTGGAGCCAAACCCTTAAAACCATTCGTAGTCCGGATTGGAGTCTGCAACTCGACTCCATGAAGTCGGAATCGCTAGTAATCGCGAATCAGAATGTCGCGGTGAATACGTTCTCGGGCCTTGTACACACCGCCCGTCACATCATGGAAGTGGGTTGCACCAGAAGTGGTTAGTCCAACCTTCGGGAAGACGATCACCACGGTGTGATTCATGACTGGGATGAAGTCGTAACAAGGTAGCCCTAGGGGAACCTGGGGCTGGATCACCTCCTTAAAATAAAAATCGTCTGAGGTAGGCGTTCACACGAATTATTTGTTTTTACCCAAATTAGTTTTTTACTAAGAGTACGGTGAGTTTTTTAACATTTTTATAAGTTCAATCAAGTCGCATTAATTAAATCATTTATGTGGTTTAAATTAATGTGCAAATGTCACCAAATCCGTCGTGTTTTTATAAATACATTTATTTGGTGAACATACTGCAAAGTAATTTTGGCGTTATGTAATATAGATATACTTGAAAGATCTTTATATCAGGCATTAAATTGCTTGATGTAATATGGTCAAGTAACTAAGCGCATACGGTGGATGCCTTGGCAGCTAGAGGCGATGAAGGACGTAGTAACTTGCGATAAGCTTCGGGGAGCCGGTAAACAGGCTTTGATCCGGAGATTTCCGAATGGGAAAACCCACCTAGGATAACCTAGGTATCTATATCTGAATACATAGGATATAGAGGCAAACGCGGAGAATTGAAACATCTTAGTAACCGCAGGAAAAGAAATCAATTGAGATTCTGTGAGTAGCGGCGAGCGAAAGCGGAAAAGCCCTTAAGCTTTATATTGGTTAGTGGAATGGTCTGGAAAGGCCGGTCGTAGAAGGTGATAGCCCTGTACACGAAAACTAATTTAAAGTGAAATCGAGTAGGTCGGGACACGTGATATCTTGACTGAATATGGGGGGACCATCCTCCAAGGCTAAATACTCCTAGCTGACCGATAGTGAACCAGTACCGTGAGGGAAAGGCGAAAAGTACCCCGGAGAGGGGAGTGAAATAGAACCTGAAACCGTTTGCGTACAAGCTGTCGGAGCTGACAGTTCGTTTCGGCGATAAGTCAGTGACGGCGTACCTTTTGTATAATGGGTCAGCGAGTTATTTTCTGTGGCAAGCTTAACTTTTTTTGAGGAAGGCGCAGGGAAACCGAGTCTTAATAGGGCGATTCAGTCTCAGGTAATAGACGCGAAACCGGACGATCTATCCATGGCCAGGGTGAAGGTGAGGTAACACTTACTGGAGGCCCGAACCCACTTATGTTGAAAAATGAGGGGATGAGCTGTGGATCGGAGTGAAAGGCTAATCAAGTTCGGAGATATCTCGTTCTCCCCGAAATCTATTTAGGTAGAGCCTCTTGTATTACTGTTGGGGGTAGAGCACTGTTTCGGCTAGGGGGTCATCCCGACTTACCAAACCGATGCAAACTCCGAATACCAACAAGTACAGCAAGGGAGACAGACTGCGGGTGCTAACGTCCGTAGTCGAGAGGGAAACAACCCAGACCGCCAGCTAAGGTCCCAAAGTATGATTAAGTGGGAAACGTTGTAGGAAGGCACAAACAGCTAGGAGGTTGGCTTAGAAGCAGCCATCCTTTAAAGAAAGCGTAACAGCTCACTAGTCGAGTCGGCCTGCGCGGAAGATTTAACGGGGCTAAATCATACACCGAAGCTGCGGATAGCATTTCTCGTTCGCGAGATTTGTTATGGTAGGGGAGCGTTCTGTAAGCCACTGAAGGCAGATCGTAAGGTCTGTTGGAGGTATCAGAAGTGAGAATGCTGACATGAGTAACGATAAGAGGGGTGAAAAACCTCTCCGCCGAAAACCCAAGGTTTCCTGTCCAACGTTAATCGGGACAGGGTGAGTCGACCCCTAAGGCGAGGGCGAAAGCCGTAGTCGATGGGAAATAGGTTAATATTCCTATACTTCTTGTTACTGCGATGGAGTGACGGAGAAGGCTAGGCCAGCAAGGCGATGGTTGTCCTTGTTTAAGGTTGTAGGCTGGAATTTTAGGTAAATCCGGAATTCTAAGGCCGAGAACCGATGACGATTATTTCTATGAAATAAGAAGTGGTTGATGCCATGCTTCCAGGAAAAACTTCTAAGCTTCAGGTAGCAAGGAATCGTACCGTAAACCGACACAGGTGGGTGGGTAGAGAATACCAAGGCGCTTGAGAGAACTCTGGTGAAGGAACTAGGCAAAATGGTACCGTAACTTCGGGAGAAGGTACGCCCTCATTACGTGAATGGACTTGCTCCAGGAGCGGAAGAGGGTCGAAGATACCAGATGGCTGCGACTGTTTACTAAAAACACAGCACTCTGCTAACACGAAAGTGGACGTATAGGGTGTGACGCCTGCCCGGTGCCGGAAGGTTAATTGATCGGGTTAGCCCTTTTGGGCGAAGCTCGTGATCGAAGCCCCGGTGAACGGCGGCCGTAACTATAACGGTCCTAAGGTAGCGAAATTCCTTGTCGGGTAAGTTCCGACCTGCACGAATGGCGTAACGATGGCCATACTGTCTCCACCAGAGACTCAGTGAAATTGAATTTGCGGTGAAGATGCCGTATACGCGCGGCTAGACGGAAAGACCCCGTGCACCTTTACTATAGCTTCACACTGGACTTTGAATTTATTTGTGTAGGATAGGTGGGAGACTTTGAAGCGTAGGCGCCAGCTTACGTGGAGTCATCCTTGAAATACCACCCTTGTACATTTGGAGTTCTAACTTTAATCCGTTATCCGGATTGAGGACAGTGTGTGGTGGGTAGTTTGACTGGGGCGGTCTCCTCCTAAAGAGTAACGGAGGAGTGCGAAGGTAACCTCAGCACGGTCGGACATCGTGCATTGAGTGCAATGGCATAAGGTTGCTTAACTGCGAGACTGACAAGTCGAGCAGGTACGAAAGTAGGTCATAGTGATCCGGCGATTCTGTATGGAAGGGTCGTCGCTCAACGGATAAAAGGTACGCCGGGGATAACAGGCTTATACCCCCCAAGAGTTCACATCGACGGGGGTGTTTGGCACCTCGATGTCGGCTCATCACATCCTGGGGCTGGAGCAGGTCCCAAGGGTATGGCTGTTCGCCATTTAAAGTGGTACGCGAGCTGGGTTTAGAACGTCGTGAGACAGTTCGGTCCCTATCTGCCGTGCGCGTTGGAAATTTGAGAAGAGTTGCTCCTAGTACGAGAGGACCGGAGTGAACGAACCTCTGGTGTTCGGGTTGTCACGCCAGTGGCATTGCCCGGTAGCTATGTTCGGAAAGGATAACCGCTGAAAGCATCTAAGCGGGAAGCCTCCTTCAAGACTAGATTTCCCTGAACCTTCGGGTTCTTTAAGAGCCGTTCAAGACTAGGACGTTGATAGGCAGGGTGTGTAAGCGCTGTAAGGCGTTGAGCTAACCTGTACTAATTGCTCGATTGGCTTGACCTTATTACATCAAGTAATTTCTAGATATTAATTTCTTCACCAAGATTACTTTGTTTGAACTTATGAATTTTGTCTGATGATCATAGCAAGATTGAACCACCTGATACCTTTCCGAACTCAGAAGTGAAACGTCTTAGCGCCGATGGTAGTGTGGTTGCGACCATGTGAGAGTAGGACATTGTCAGACTTTTATTAAAAAATAACCCCGCTGATACTCTCAGTGGGGTTTTTTTATTCTTCAGAAACTAACAATGCTCCTATTGCAGAGGCATATTCTGCATTTTCAGGAAAATGCGGATTAAAAGAACTAAGAGAAGCAGCTTTTTCTATAGAGTTCCTTAATAATTCAAATTTCGGAGTTCTTCCTACTACTACAATATCTTTAACTTCAAAAGCCATAGCTACTGAGGTGGCTATTCTGGCAATTGTTTGGCCTACTAGATTCATAATGCCTGCAGCTATATCTTCTTTAGAGGGGTCTTCAGAGATCTTAGCTATTTTTCCAAAGTTGACAGCAGTTATATCGGAAGGCAAAAGTCCTATTGGTCCAGAAACAACATCTCCCAATATAAGATCAGTTCCTATGTAACTTCCATTACTAGCTAAGGACTCTATCTCTTGTGCGTCTGTAGTCCCTAAAAGCAGTTTACTTAGTCCTAAAATAGTACCTCCACCAACACCAGTTCCTGAACAATGCATAAAATGTCCATCTTTAGCTAAAATACAAGCAGTCCCAGAGCCTGCACTCACAATTATTGCTGGTGTATTAGAGTTTAACCTTGATAAATGGAAACCGCCTTTGCCGATGGCTTCTACTTCATTAACATGCGTAACTTTAATTTTATCAATAGAATCTCCAATTAACGCGTGATGTCCGCCTGTAAGAGAAATACTCTCTATTTCATCTACATTAATATCTTTAATTATTTCATTTATCAATTCTTCAGAAGGTTTCTTCTTTGATAACATTGAATTGTGTATCAGATCTCCATTAGATTCCTTTTTTAGTATATCTGTTACGGTTATCCCAAAATCTATAGCAACTTTCATAATAATCCTTGTATTATATTTGTTGAGAAGCAAGTATAAGATGATATTTAGTTTAAGAGGTAATAAATGAGAGTAAGACAACTAGTTTTGGTAGCGAATGAAAGAGATCCTATAGTTACTAATTTAGAAGAGTTATTTAATATCCAGGTATCTTTCTATGATCCTGGAATTAAGTTTTTTGGGTTAGAAAATGCTGTCTTACCTGTTGGAGATACGTTTTTAGAAGTCGTTAGTCCCATAGAAGATAAAACCACTGCAGGAAGATATTTAGAAAGGAGAGGAGGGAATGGTGGTTATATGGTCATAATCCAAGTAGAAGATTTTTTAGAGACAAAGAAAAGAGTAGAAGACAACAACATGAGGGTAGTTTATGAATCAGAAGACCCTAAAGCCAGAGCAATTCATTTACACCCCAAAGATGTAGGAGGGGCGATTCTTTCTTTAGACTATATGGATCCAGCAGATAGTTGGAAGTGGGCAGGTGATGACTGGGAATCCAAAATAAATACTGATGTTGTAGAAGAGCTTAATGGAGTATTTATTCAGTCAGAAAATCCAGACAATATGCTTCTCAAATGGGAAACTGCTTTAGGGATAAAAGGTTCTCAAGAACCGGAAGGCTTAACCATTAATTTGGGAACTACAAGAGTGGTCTTTATTAAAGATCAGGACGGTAGAGGTGACGGTCCTTCTGCTTTTGATGTAAAAGTAAAAGATCCAGCTTCTGTAATGGCTAAAGCAGAAGAATTAGGCCTTTTAGACCAAGGGGAAATTAGCATAGGAGGGGTAAAATTTTTACTAAATTGAAAAATTTTTCTTTATTCTTATTAATACTAATCACTTCTTGTGGAGGTGGAGGTGGCACTTCTCAGGCTAGCTCAATACCTTCAAGCACTGGCAGTGTCCCTACAAGCGGAGGATCGACTAGCACCGGCTTGTCCTATAATGAGTTAAAACAAGAGTATGAGGATGCACCAGAATATCAAAATCAATATGGATTAGCCCTAATTAATGCCTCTTCAGCATATGCTAGAGGTGCAACAGGCGAGGGGGTTTTAATAGGAATAATGGATTCAGGTGTAGATACAAACCACCAAGAGCTAGATGGTCAATCTAAATTCACTTCAGATAGTTACCTTACTTACTCTTCAAGATCCCCAACAATTGAAGAGAAAAGACATGGTACTCATGTTTCTGGTATTGCTGTAGGAGAAAGAGATGGTACTGGTATCCATGGGGTTGCCTTTGATGCGCAATTATTTTTTATATCCATAGAATTGTCTGAACCTCCTCCAAATTATGAACCTGTCCCGATAAACAGCTCCATTGATTATTCTGAGATAGATGATTCTTGGTCAACTTTGGAAAGTTATTTTTTACAAAGAGGCGTAACAGTAGTAAATGGAAGTTTTGGATATCAGGGAAATATAAATGATTATAACGAAAGTGATCTTAGGTATGCTTTTCCAAAAACAATTTCTACCTTAGCTCAAGCAAATACTTCAGATGCTGAGAAAACAATCTTTGTATGGTCAGCAGGAAATGCGGGTGCTTATGCTGATGAGGGCGTTGATTATTCAAGTCCAGAAGTATTTCCAGGTATGGCTTATCTACTTCCAGAGCTTCAAGGACATACAATAGCCGTAGTATCAGTAGATAACACTGGTTCGATCAGTTGGTTTTCAAGCAGATGTGGTGTGGCAAAAGACTATTGCATAGCAGCTCCTGGAGAAGACATTAATAGTGCTTATTCTAGTTCTGGATCTAGTCAATACGCTGAATTTAGTGGAACTTCTATGGCAGCACCTCATGTGTCTGGAGGACTGGCATTATTAGCAGATTATTTTAGAGGGCAACTTGGAAATACAGAGTTAGTGCAAAGGTTATTTGCAACAGCAAACAAGGAAGGAATTTATTCTAATTCAGAAATTTATGGACAAGGGCTTATGGATTTAGATGCAGCTACTTCTCCAGTCGGCTCAACTATGGTTGCTGTTTCACCATTATTATCGGAATTAAAATATTCAGAAACAAGAAGTAAAATTAACTTCTTACCTAATTTTGTTGGTGATGCATTTAATAATCTGTTTGAAAAAGAGTATGTTGTCTTCGATGAATTAGGGGCTCCTTTCTTTAAGAAAGTAGGAACTTCTTTCCAATCTTTGCCAATTTCTTATTTAACTTATCTTCAAACTAATTCCATGAATCAAATTAGAGAGATTAAAAGTGATTTAAATGGCTTAAGTTATAGTTTTGGCATCAATGATTTCTCTAAAGATTATGAACCTGACTCAGTCTCTTTGTGGGCAAAAGACAGGAAAAGACTTAAATATTTTTCTTTGAAGAGTGATTTATCAGAAAATAATTTCATATTCGTAGGGAATGGAATCAGCCCTAAAAATTATTTTGGATCAAATAGTTCTTACGACAATTTAGACAGATATTTTTATAAAGATAATAAAATAAATCCTTATCTAGATTTTACATCTAATGGCTCTTTTATTGGTTTTGGAAGAAATGTTTCAAATAACTTTTTACTAAGTGGAGCCATACTTTCAGGAAAACATGAAGACTCAGAAAGATATATAAGTCCTTCTAATAGTTCAGGATTTTTATTGGAGCTAAAGCAAACAAATAGAAAATTTGAATATGCTTTTCAATTAGGTTTTATTTCCGAATCTAATTCTATAATGGGTAGTTATCTTACAGGAGGCTATGGTCTTAGTGATTCCAGTACATACTATTCAGGAATTAATTTTTCGACCTCTATCTTTGGATTTAAATCTATAAATTCATTTTTATATGGAAAAAGTAACCCCAACATTAATAAAACGGGAATTCTTAAAGACTTTGAGGAATTAACTTCATCTTCGTTTTCGATGGGTTTATTTAAAGAAACTATAGATAAAGGAATCATTGGAATGCAGATTTCTCAACCCTTGAGGCTAGAAAAAGGAACAGCAAGTTTCCAATTGCCTGTAGGAAGAACTAGAGATAGAAATGTATTATTTGAAAATTTTATTTATGATTTTTCACCCTCTGGAAGACAGATTGATTTAGAACTTCTTTTTGGTAAGAGCTACAAGAACCTTAGTTTTAATTCTAGATTAGGTTTTTCTAGGAATTATGAGCAAGTTGAAGGTGAAAATAAGCTTTTCTTCCAAGGAAATATTATATTAAGTTTAGATTGATTTAATTGAAGAAACTCTTTATTTTCTTTTTAGTTATTTTTCCCATAGAGTTCTTAGGAAGATTATCCAAAATTAAGACTCTTCTTGGCAGTTTATAATCTGATAGATCTTTAGAGCACCACTTTTGTATTTCATCTAAATCTAAGTCTTTGTTATCAGTGGTTACCAATGCCACACCTATAATCTCACCCCATTTATCATCATCAAGTCCTATCACTGCGCATTCTCTAATTTTTTGATTCTTTAATAGAGTATCTTCTATTTCTAGGGCAGATATTTTATATCCTCCAGATTTAATTATGTCGATTGAGTCTCTACCTAAAATTTTATAGTAACCATCCTCTATTAGGGCTATATCTCCAGTTTTAAACCAAGAATTAGTAAATGATTCAAGTGTCTTCTGAGGTTGATTAAGGTATTCCTTAAAGACCTGAGGCCCCTTGATTAGAATTTCACCTGCAACTCCTTCAGTACTTATTTCCTTACCTGTTTCATCTTCTAGTCTTACTTCAACTTTAGGCAGGGGAACTCCTACAAAACCAGGTTTTCTTTTACCTATATAAGGATTAGACAGGGCCATCCCTATTTCTGTCATTCCATATCTTTCTAAGATTTCTTGGCCGGTTAAATTCTTCCATTTTTTATGAATCTCAGGGGCTAATGCAGCTGAACCTGACATCATTAAACGCATGTTCTTAAATTTCTCAATTAATTCTCTATGGTTATTTTTTTCTAGATTTTCAATAAGTGAGAAATAAACTGTGGGAACTGCAGTAAATACAGAAAAATCATTTTTGATCATTTCTTTACTTAGTCTACTGAAATTAAAAGAACCCAACATAGTAACTTTTGCACCTTGATATAAAGGAGATAAAAGTGAGTTTATGATCCCATGTATATGATGTAGAGGTAAAAATAACGGAATGTGATCCTCTTTCTTCCATTGCCAAGCTTCAACTAATGTAGCTATTTGTGATCTAATATTTTCGTGGGTAGAGACAACTCCCTTTGGCTTACTGGTGGTTCCACTCGTGTAAAGTATCATGGCTTTCCTTTCAGTTTCTATGCTAGGAAGATTTTTTAATTCTTTTAATTCTAGATCTTCAAGGAAGATTAAATCTATATTTTTAAAAACAGAAGAATTAACATTATTTCGGTAGGTTTTGGAACAGATTATTCTTTTAGCTCTTGTATCTGAAAGAAAATGTTCAAGTTCGTCTTGTTTAGCTGAAAGGCTTAAAGGTATAGCTATGCCTCCAGCTTTCCATATTCCCCATAATGCATTTATGTATCTTTCGTCGGGCTCTATAAGAAGGGCTATAGGTTCTTCGTAAAGATCTTCTTTATTATTTAAAAGGTAAGAAGCAATTAGATCTGATTGTAAGTGCAAGTCAGAATAAGTTATTTCTTTTTCTTCTACTACTAAAGCGGTCTCAGCTTTAAATTCTTTTGTTCTCTCTAAAATTTCTATCATTTATTAAAGCAATATAATTTAGCCACTAATTTATAGCCAAATTATATTGTGTAAAGGGAGGTAGTACTTAAAAAAGTCCTGCAGCGTTATGCTGTGCTAATTGCTCTGCTGACTGTCTATCTATTTCTTTTGAGTCCTCTAATGGCTTTTTCATTTCAGCCCAATCTACTTCAAAATCACTATCTGATTCAGCAAAAGCTAGTAGATTCAATTCATCATATAGAGGTTGAATTTTTTCAGTTAAGAGCCCAATCTTTTTTAAGTTAGGCATTACCCTATTAAAGAGAAGATTATTAAAGATATCTTGATTCTCTTGATTAACAATCAACTCAAAAGCTTCATCCTCAGAAATACCAAACCACTTTGCTGGAAGTTCTGTATTAATAATTCTTCGTCTCATAACAACACATGCTTCATAAGCAAATTGTGCTCTTTCTTCTAGCTCTTCTTCTGAAAGTGTTTGCAGGAATTCAGTTAAATAATTTATTCCAAAAGTTACATGTCTAGCTTCATCCCTAATTACATAATGTACTAATTGTCTTAAAAGAGGGCAGTTCGATGTCTCTTTAGTAGTTTGGAATGCAGCTAAAGCCAGTCCTTCTATTACTATCTGCATACCTATAAATTTTAAGTCCCATCTTGGATCAGTAAGGGTTTTATCTAAAAGAGCTTTTAAATTTTTATTCACCGGATACTCAAGTCCGTGAATTCTTTGTAAATATCTTGAAAAAACTTCTACATGTCTAGCTTCATCAAAAGTCTGAGAAGCAGCATATAATTTTGCTTGATAAGTAGGTGCACAGGAAACTAGTTGAGAGGCTACCAAGAGAGCCCCTTGTTCTCCATGAAGGAATTGACTTAATGCCCAAGCTTGATCATGACGCATATATTCAAGCCTTTTTTCCTCAGGTAGAGCTGCTAGGGGTCCTTCTAATCTAGCTACCATTTCAGGTTTTATGGGATATTCATCTCTAGCTATTCCTTTAGACCAATCTAAATCTATTTCACCGTCCCAATTAAGCTCTTTACCTAATTCATAAAGCTTCTTTATCCTGCTATCCGCATCTGTGTAATCCCAGTTGTAATGACCAGTCATTGGAGTTTCAAATATCTCAGCAATATCTTCAATGTGATTAGGTGAGAAATTTTCAGGTAAATCAAACTCTCTAGGGTCTACAGGAGGCCCATCAACTTTTGTAATAACTTTCATATCTTTTCCTTAAGCAGTTTTATATTCATATTCCAATGGCTTTGCCATTTCATCCCAGTCAGTTACCGAAGCATCCTCCAAATCTTTAAATTGGAGTATCCCCATTTGCTCATATTTTTCACTGACTTCTTCATCTAATAGACCTATCTTCTTTAGGTTAGGCATAATTTTAGAGAATAATAGATTATTAAAAAGATGAGCAGCCTCTGAGTTATTAGATATCTTCATTGCTTCATCTACATCCCAGCCATAGTGCTTAAGAACATTAGTTGATCCAAATCTATCCCTCATGATCACACAAGCTTCATATGCAAAATCTATTCTTTCTTTTCTTTCTTCTTCTGAAAGAGTAGAAACAAATTCTTCTAAGTAATTAACTCCAAAAGTTACATGTCTAGCTTCATCTCTTATTACAAGGTAAAAAATATCCTTCAAAAGAGGATCCATCACAGATACTCTTTGCCTTTCAAAGGCAGCTAAAGCTAGACCTTCTATGATAATTTGCATACCTATAAACTTTAGGTCCCACCTTGGATCAGTAAGAACTTTATCTAATAAAAGCTTAAGACCAGGCATAATCGGATAATTAAAACCGATTCTTTCTTGTAAATATTTGTTATAGACCTCCACATGTCTAGCTTCATCAAAAGTCTGAGAAGCAGCATATAATTTTGCTTGATAAGTAGGTGCACAAGTTGCTAATTGTGATGCAACTAGAAGAGCTCCTTGCTCACCATGAACAATATTGCTTAGACCACTAGCTAAAACGTGCCATGAACATTCTATCTTTTCTTCTTCAGATAGTTTTTCAAAAGGTTCAAATCCATTAAAAGCGAAGAATTCAGGGTTAGATGCCCATTCAGTAAGAGGATAGGGGTCTTTTGACCAGTCTAAGTCTAGAGTAGCATTCCAGTTTAATTTTTTTCCTAAGGCATAGAGTTTTTTTAATCTATTATCTGCCTCTGTATAGTCCCAATTGTAACTACCAGTTAATGGAGTTTTAAATATCTCTACAATATCTTCTACATCTCTAGGAGTTAATTTACTTTCTAGATCATCTTCTTCTTCATGTCGATCAAAGTGTCTTAGGCCTTTCGGACATTCATCTATTACGGTAATTTTCATATTAATCCTTATATACCTTATATATTAGTCTATTTTAAATAAATCTGTTAATTGTTCCAGCATAACCCCACCTAATTCTTCAGCACGATGTATAGTAACGGCCTTTTGGTAATATCTAGTTACGTCATGACCTATACCTATTGCAATAAGGTTAACCGGAGATTGAGTTTCTATTGAATGTATTACTTGTCTTAGGTGTATATCTAGATAATTATTTGGATTTGTAGATAAAGTACTATCATCTACAGGCGCTCCATCAGAAATAACCATTAAAATCCTTCTTTGCTCAGGTCTCCTGATAAGCCTATCATGGGCCCAGATCAAAGCTTCACCATCTATGTTTTCCTTTAGTAATCCTTCTCGAAGCATTAATCCAAAGTTCTTTTGTCCTCTTCTCCAAGAGTTGTCCGCAGATTTAAAAATTATATGTCTAACATCGTTTAACCTTCCTGGATTCTCAGGTTTTCCTTCTTCTACCCATCTTTTTCTACTTTCTCCACCTTTCCATTGTTTAGTGGTGAATCCAAGTACTTCTGTTTTTACGTTACACCTTTCTAGAGTAGTGCTAATTATGTCTGCACATATAGCAGCTACCGTCATAGATCTTCCTCTCATGGATCCCGAACTATCCACTAGAATTGACACTACTGTATCTCTGAATTCAATATCTTTTTCTATCTTATAAGTAAGAGGAGTTACTGGATCAGTAATTATTTTATGTAATTTAGACGTATCTAACATACCTTCTTCCTTGTTAAATTCCCAAGACCTGTTTTGTTGTGCCATTAGGAATCTTTGCAATCTATGCGCGAGCTTTGAAACTGTTGATTTACTAGGACCCATAAGCTGATCTAAGTGCCTCCTCAGTCTTTGTAGTTCTTCTGTACTAGCCATCTCTTCTGCATTAACTTCTTCATCAAAGTCTCTAGTGAAGACTTTATATTCAAAATTTATGGTCTGTTCTACTAGCCTTTCTAGCCAAGAATGATTGCTATTTATTTCTTGGTTTTCATCTACTATCCCATCTTCATCTATATCTCCCAACTCGGCATCTTCAGGAGCTTCAGTTTGATCTATTTCATCTGTCTCAGTGCTTTCCATTGAAAGTTCTTCTTGACCAGGTTCATTCTGAGATTCGTCAGAATCATTTGAATCATTAGACTCCTGTTCTTCATTTTCTGTCTCTTCATTTTCTAAAGAATCTAAGTTCATTTCATGAAGTAATTTTCTGGTAACTTCAGAAAAACTTATTTGATCCTCCAAAGCTTCCTTAAATTCAGAAATAAACTTAGAACCATGCAAATTTAATGATTCTTTCCAATGTGAAAGGGCATTTAATTGGTTTTTTGAAAGTTTTTGATTGAGAAGGATTTGTCTGAGCCATCCCTCTAAAGCAAGTTCAATTAGGTCTTCTTTATCTTCAGAATTTGAAGCCAATTTACATTTATCTTCAAATCTATATTTAAGATTATTGTTTACTCCTGGATAAAGTTTTGAGCCTAATATTTCTGCTCTACAGTCTTCAGCCTTAGATAATAAGAAATTTATCTTTTCAGAACCTGTTTCAATTTTTATTTCTTGAGATGAAAACCTTTTGGAACAAGCTAAGGCATCAGCAATACCTCTATAGGAATGAATTTCAGATTTTTTCTTGGGCAGGTTAGGAAGAACTAAATTTGAGTCTGTAGGAGCTCCACTAAAAGTTATTTCAATTTCTGGATCTTTAGATAAAGCCCTGGTAGTTGAAGCAATTGCGTCTTTCAAGTTTTCTTCAGAGACAACCTTTTTTCTCATATTATTTAATCTTCTTCAACAGCCTCCAGAGCAGAGTCTTCAATATCTTCATTAAAGCAACGTTGATAATACTCAGCAATTATTGCTCTTTCTGTTTCATCGCATTTGTTAAGAAAAGTTATTTCAAAGGCTTTATTTCTATCTTGAAATATAGAAGTATTTTCCGCCCAACTAATCACAGTCCTAGGAGACATTAATGTAGATATATCTCCATTAGCAAAACCTTGTCTTGAGAGGTTAGCCACTGAGATCATATTTGTTACTTCTTCTGTCCCTTTTTTATTTTTAAAGGCAGGAACTTTTGCAAGAATAACTTCTTTCTCTAATTCCGGAGCAAGATAATTAAGCGTGGAGACTATATGCCATCTATCCATCTGCCCTTGATTAATTTGTTGAGTTCCATGATAGAGGCCTGTCGTATCTCCCAAACCAACCGTGTTGGCTGTAGAAAACAATCTAAATGATGGATGTGGAGAAAGAACTCTATTTTGATCCAGCAGAGTCAATTTACCCTCTACCTCTAAAACTCTTTGAATTACAAACATTACATCTGGCCTACCTGCGTCATATTCATCAAAGACTAATGCAGTAGGTGTTTGCAGGGCCCACGGCAAAATACCTTCTTTAAATTCTGTAATCTGTTTTCCATCTTTTATTACAATTGCATCCTTTCCTAACAGATCTAATCTACTTATATGACTATCGAGATTTATCCTTAAGCAGGGCCAATTAAGTCTAGCTGCAACTTGCTCTATATGAGTTGATTTTCCAGAACCATGATAACCTTGAATCATGACTCTTCTGTTATGAGCAAATCCAGCAAGGATAGCTAGAGTGGTGTCTTTATCAAATCTATAAGTATCATCTATATTTGGTACATAATCATTGGATTCACTAAACCCAGGGACTTTTAAATCTACATCTATATCAAATACCTGTCTTACATCTAGTTCAATGTCTGGATTAGATTCTAGAGTTTTTTCAATATCAGAATTCATAATTTTTCAATTTTTTTAAAAAGGGGGAGACATTATCCCTATTTAGTGACTTTCAGCAAGAAGGTTGTCTAGAGTACAATTGGTATCCCTTATATGGATGTAAATTATGGAAGTAGAAAGTATTTGGAAAATAATTAGAGAAGAAACACAAAAAAGAGCAGAAGCTGAACCTGTTTTAGCCAGCTTCTTTCATATGAGTGTTTTGGAGCATGATTCTTTTTTATCTGCCGTAGCAAGTCAGTTAGCAAATGATTTATCAAATAGCTCAATTCAGCCGTTAATGATAAGAAATGTGATTAGAGAAAGCTTAGAGGCAAATCCCGATATGCTCTCAGATATTTCTTTTGATTTAACAGCCGTAAAAGATAGAGATCCGGCCTGTAAATATTATTCTACCCCTCTTTTATTTTACAAAGGCTTTAAAGCGCTTCAATCTCACAAGGTTTCAAATTGGTTATGGTTTCATGAAAGACATTCTTTAGCACTTTTTTTTCAGAGTAGAACCTCTGAAGTTTATGGAGTAGATATTCACCCAGCTGCTTCTATAGGTAGAGGAGTAATGATAGACCATGGAACTTCAGTTGTAATTGGAGAAACTGCTGTTGTAGAAGATGATGTCTCTATTTTTCAAGGAGTTACTCTTGGAGGTACTGGAAAAGAAGTTGGAGATAGACATCCCAAAGTAAGAAAAGGAGTTTTATTAAGCTCTTCGTCAACCATTCTAGGAAATGTAGAGATCGGAGAATATGCTAAGGTAGCAGCTGGAAGCGTTGTATTAACTGATGTATCGCCCGGAAAAACAGTCGCTGGAGTTCCTGCTGTTGAAGTGGGCGATTCTAGTAAATATGTCCCTGAAGATTAATAAACCTTTAATAGAAATAGAGAAAAAAATGAAATATGAAGTAATAAATTATGAAATAGAAGATTCTATTTTAACTATAACTTTAAATAGACCAGATAGATTGAATGCTTTTACGGGCCAAATGATGGATGAGTTAATTGATGCTTTCGATCAAGCAAGTAAAGATGATGCGGTAAGAGTAATAATAGTAACTGGTGCAGGTAGAGGGTTTTGTGCTGGAGCAGATTTAGAGGCAGGAGGCAATACTTTCAATAGGGAAGTTAGAAACAATAAAGGCGAAAAGGTTAATAAAGACGACCCAGAATGGATGAGAGATGGCGGAGGTAGAACAACTTTAGCTATTTTTGAATGCACAAAACCAATTATTGCGGCAATTAATGGGCCTGCGGTAGGTGTGGGAGTGACTATGACATTGCCTATGGATATAAGGTTAGCTAGCGAAAATTCTAAGTTTGGATTTGTTTTTGCAAGACGAGGACTAGTACCTGAAGCAGCATCAAGTTGGTTTTTACCTAGGATAGTTGGAATTAGTAAGGCTTTAGAGTGGACTTATTCAGGTAAAGTTTTTAGTGCAGAGGAGGCCAAAGAAGGAGGTTTGATTTCAGGAGTTTTTTCTCAAGATGACCTTATTCCTGAAGCAAAAAGAATAGCTACTGAGATTATAGAAAATACATCTCCTGTTTCAGTTTCTTTAACGAGACAAATGCTATGGAAAATGTTGACCGCAGATCATCCGATGGAAGCCCATAAAGTTGATTCAAGAGCTATTTATCAATTAGGTAAAGGTAAAGATGTAAAGGAAGGTGTTAATTCATTTCTTGAGAAAAGAAAGCCTGAATTTCCAAGTAAAGTAAGTGAAGATATGCCAGAATTTTTTCCTTGGTGGAAAGAAAGGGAGTTTGAATAAAAGTGACAACAAAAAGGAAAGCCCTAAACAAGTTAGTTAAACTCTTAGAATTAGAGCAATTAGAGATTAATTTATTTAGAGGGCAGAGTGAAAACATAGGAGGGCCAAGAGTTTTTGGAGGACAGGTATTAGGCCAAGCCCTTATGGCTGCTCAGAAAACAGTTGAGTTAGAGAGAAAAGCTCATTCTTTGCATGCTTACTTTCTGCTGCCTGGAGATATGGAATATCCTATTGTTTATGATGTAGATAGAATTAGAGATGGAGGAAGCTTCACTTCTAGAAGAGTAGTTGCTATACAAAAGGGAAGGCCAATTTTTAGTATGTCAGCATCTTTTCACAAACATGAAGAGGGCCCTTCTCACCAGATAGATATGCCTGATATACCTGGCCCTGAAGAATGTGAAAGTGATTTGGAGGCAAAAAAGAAGATTGCTCATAAAGTCCCAGAGAAAATGAGAGACTTTTTTCTGAGAGAAAGGCCAATAGAGATAAGAAATATGCCGGGCGAAAGCATGTTTGAAAAACCTAGGAAAAAACCACCCTACAAATATATGTGGATGAAAGCAGTTTCAAAACTGCCAGACGATTATCATTTACATCAATGCATATTAGCTTATGCCTCCGACATGGGATTATTGAGTACATCGCATAACCCTCATAGATTAAGCTTTGCCGATGGAAACCTCCAGGGAGCAAGTCTTGATCACGGAATGTGGTTTCATAGACCTTTCAGGGCAGATGAATGGATGCTTTATGCTACGGATAGTCCAAGTGCTAGTGATGCTAGAGGATTTAACAGAGGTAGTGTTTATACAAAAGAAGGTATATTGGTAGCTTCTGCTGTTCAAGAAGGCCTAGTTAGAATCATCAAAAACAAAAAATAATTCTTTTTCTGATCATTGAAACTGGTCAATATTCAGTTAAAGTAATGATCTGCTATGAAAAAAATCTTAATTGCAAACAGAGGAGAGATTGCTATAAGAATCGCTAGATCAGTATCTGATCTAGGAATGATACCTGTAGGAATTTATTCTGAAGACGATGACAGTTCTTTGCATCTCACTAAGATGTATGAAAATCATAAAATTGCAGGGAAGGGCGTAAGTGCTTATCTAGATATAAAGGAAATAGTTTCAATTTCTAAAGAAAATAATATAGATGCTATCCATCCTGGATATGGCTTTTTAAGTGAGAACCAAAATTTTGCCAAAATTGTCAGGAAAGAAGGAATAATTTTTATAGGACCTGATGAAAAGACACTTAAATCGTTAGGTCAAAAGAGTTTAGCAAGAGGCTTAGCAGAGAAATTAGGAATTCCAGTTATTAAAGGAACTAATAAAAAGACCTCTTTAGAAGAATCTAAGAAATTCTTCAAATCGCTAAAAAAGAATTCACAAGTAATGCTGAAAGCTGTCCATGGAGGAGGAGGTAGAGGAATGAGAACAGTAAGTTCTCTTAAAGGTTTAGAGGAATCGTTTGATAGGGCTAGCTCTGAAGCAAAAAATTCTTTTGGTAATAATGGCCTTTACATTGAGGAGTATTTACAAAATTATCGACACATAGAAGTTCAAATAATAGGAGATGGTAAAGGCTCCATTAGTCATTTATGGGAAAGAGAATGCTCTGTCCAAAGAAGACACCAAAAGATATTAGAAATAGCTCCAAGTCCATCTATTTCAGATTCATTAAGAGAAGAAATTATTGATGCTGCTTTGAAAATAGGACGATCGTTAAATTACTCTGGACTAGGAACAATAGAGTTTCTAGTTAATCCAGAAAAAGAAGATTTCAGATTTCTAGAAGGGAATGCAAGGCTGCAAGTAGAGCATACTGTTACAGAAGAAATTCTAAATTTAGATCTAGTTAGTTCCCAAATAAAAATTTCACAAGGCAAAACACTTAAACAACTTAAGTTAGATCAAGAAAACATTCCAAAACCTTCAGGATTTGCGATTCAGTCTCGTGTAAACATGGAAACTATAGACAGCCAAGGAAATGCAAAGCCAACAGGAGGAACTTTTAACAAATTTGATTTGCCCTCTGGTCCTGGAGTGAGAGTAGATACATACGGATATAGCGGTTATGAAACAAACCCTTTGTTTGATTCGTTAATTGCTAAAGTAATTACCTATTCGCCAACAGATACATACTCTAAAGGGTTGAAGAGAAACTATAGAGCTCTTTGCGAATTTGGAATTGAAGGGGTAGGAACAAATATAGGCTTATTAAAAAATATTTTGACCAATAAGAGCTTTAAAACAAACAAAGTTCATACAAATTTTCTTGACTTGGAATTAGCAAATCTTATTGAAGAAAAAACTCATAAAAAACTTTATGGGCCTTTCGAAGAAAAGGTTAACAGTAAGACTCGACTTGCTGGTGCTCAAATAGAGAGCTTAGATCCTCTAGCTGTACTAGATCATGGGAAGGGATTAGTAAATGCAGAGTCGAATGAAGTCAATGCTATTGAAATTTCTAACTTAGAATTACCAGAAGGAGTTTCGGCAATTAAATCACCCATGCAAGGCCTAATAATTGATTTAAAAGTAAAACCAGGAGATGAAATATGGGAGGGTAGGCCTGTTGCAATTATGGAAGCCATGAAAATGGAACATGAAATAAAGGCAGACATTAGCGGTAGAGTAAAAGAAATTACAATTAAAGAAGGGGATACAATCTATGAAGATCATCAAATAATCTTAGTAGAGAGTTCTATGGTTGATGTACCAGATTCAGAAAAAGAATTAGAAATTGATTTAGATTATATAAGACCAGATTTAAAAGAAGCTTTATCTAGAAAACAAGCCAGTCATGATA
>CACOMS010000018.1 GCA_902628375.1 uncultured SAR86 cluster bacterium
CTACAGCCTTTCTTGCCCTTTTTGCTTCTCTCTTTTTCTCCTTTTTAGCTATTCTTGCTTCAGTTTGTTCAGGAGTCTCTGAGTTTTGTTTTATTAAATTGGTTACTCGATCGCTAACTTCGGCTCCTTGAGAAACCCAATAGTCGATTCTATCTAAATTAATTTCTAGTCTAACTTCCTTGCCTCTTGCTATTGGATTATAAAACCCTACTCTTTCAATAAATTTACCGTCTCTAGCTCTTCTAGAATCTGCTACAGTAATATGAAAAAAGGGCCTCTTTTTTGCCCCTGCTCTAGCTAAACGTATCTTTACCATTAATATCTATATGTTTTATATTTAAAAAGGCGCACATAATAAGGTATCTCTAGGCTGATTCAACAAAAAAATACATAAATTCGGCTAAAACTGTTATTTTTGTTAATATATAAGGGTAAAAATTGATTAAGAAATTACTTTTTTGAGTACCTATTCACACCTAAGGCTATTTAGCCTCTCCTAAAATTGAACGAATTACCTCTTTGGATTCTAATCAGCTCAATAGTATTGCTTGTGCTGCTTTCTGCTTTCTTCTCTAGTTCAGAAACTAGCATGATGGCTATTAATCGTTATAGATTAAAACATCTAGCAAAAGAAAATAACAAATCTGCTAAGAGAGTTACTAAATTACTTAGAAGGACTGATAGGCTCCTAGGAGTTATTCTAATAGGTAATAACTTTACTCATACCCTTGGTACTGCCATAGCAACAGTAATTGCAATTAGAGTCTGGGATGAAAGTGCAGTTTTGGCTGTAACAGTCTTTATGACAATTATTATGATTATTTTTGCTGAGGTTATGCCTAAAACTATAGCTGCCTTGAGACCTGAAAGCATTGCTTTTCCATCTTCTTATTTTCTTAAACCTTTATTAAAGATCTTAAGCCCACTAGTCAGTTTAGTTAGTTGGATTTCAAATGGCGTAACAAAATTAATTGGTATAGATTTAGAAGAAGCAGAAAAACAACTTACTTCTGAAGAGTTAAAAACCATCCTAGAATCTTCGGGAATTCCTGAAAATCAACTCAACATGCTTTTAGGCGTCTTCGAGATGGATTATCTTTCCGTTAACGATGTAATGATTCCGAAAAATGAAATAGAAGGAATTGATATCAATGGTGATATCGAAAAGATTGAAAAGGAAATTAAAAATAATGATTTCTCATATATCCCCTTTTATAACGACAACATAGAAAATATAGTTGGATTTTTAGGTGCTAATGAAAAAGCAGAATATATAGGCTCTGAATCTTCCGATAAAGAACTCCTTAAGTCCTTAATAGTAGACCCATTATATGTTCCAGAAAATACTAGTTTGAATAATCAGTTGAAAAATTTCCAAAAAGAAAAGAAAAGAGTTGGAGTTATAGTGGATGAGTATGGAGATGTAGAGGGTCTTATTACCCTGCGAGATATCATACAAATAGTTGTAGGAGAACTTTCAGAAGATCTAGGTAATACAGATATCATGCCTCAAGCTGACGGTACTTTTTTAATTGATGGAAGCTTAATGGTTAGGGAGATAAATAGAAGAATAAATTGGGAATTACCAACAAATGGTCCCAAAACTTTAAGTGGTCTTCTTCTTGAATCAGCTCAATCAATCCCAGAAGCTAATGTAGGCATAAGCATTGAAGGGTATAGATTTGAGACTATCTTAATTAAAGACAATGTTGTTAAACTAGTAAAAGGGTTAAAACTGCAAACAGAAGAAGAGGAAGATGATGATTGAAGATTTCATGAAACTAGTAAAGGAAACTTGGAATCAAGGACTAAGAGGAATTGGTATAGATGAAATAATATTTTCTATTGGAGTCCTTTTGGTAGCTTTGATATTGAGATCTTTTTTAAGTTCTAAAGTTGTTGATTGGATAAGTACAAAAACAAGTCAAACTGATACAGAATTAGATGATGAGATCTTGGAATCTTTAAGAAAACCTCTAGGACTTGTTCCTATAGCATTTGGTTTATATATCATTGCCTCCTACCTTCCTTTAGAAGGCACTCTAGAGATGATTTCTACTAATCTCTTAAAAATGCTTATTATCTACACCATATTTAGAACCTTCTCTAATCTAATTCAGCCGTTACTATCCTTACTAAATGATTCTTGGATGACTGCTGCAATGGCTGATTGGCTTAGAAAAACAGCTGTTGTAATCATCTGGGCTATAGCTATAGCTATGATGCTAGATGTTTGGGGAGTTCAAATAGCTCCTATTATTGCTGGACTTGGATTATTTGGTGTTGCCCTTGCCTTAGGTGCACAAGATGTCTTTAAAAATATTTTTGCAGGAATTTTTATTCTAAGTGAAAACAGATTCCAAAAGGGCGATAGGATTAGAGTAGGAAACTCTCTGCATGGAATTGTTGATCAAATAGGCTTTAGATCAACAAAAGTTAGACTTTTTGATACATCTCCGGTGTTTGTACCTAATGCAGACTTGTCAGATGCTCAACTTGTAAATCATCAAATGATGGAAGTTAGAAGGATAGATTGGACGGTTAATCTTGTTTATAACACCTCCATAGATCAATTAAAAAAAATCTGCTCAGATATAGAAGAATTTTTGTTACAAAATAAGGATTTCCCTGCTGATCTTGAAAGAGATAATTTTGTAAAAGTACAACAACTCGGTGAAAGCTCTATTGATTTAAAAGTCTTATGTCATACAGAGGCTGTCGGGTTTTTAAGGTTCAGTGAAATTAAAGAAGATTTAATCTTTAATATAATTGACTCGGTGAAGAAAAATGGCTCAGACTTTGCCTTTCCTTCTAGATCGGTTTACTTGGAAAATTCAGATTAAAACCAAACAAGAAGTAAAACTGGTATAGAGACGGCAACTATAATTATTTCTAGAGGTAAACCTAATCTCCAATAATCACCAAATTTATAATTTCCTGGTCCCATAACTAAGGTATTACATTGATGTCCGATTGGAGATAAGAAAGCACAACTTGCTCCAATTGCCACTGACATCAAGAAAGGCTCGATAGGATAGGTCATTGTGTTTGCAATACTTACTGATAATGGAGCCATTATTACAGCAGTGGCTGCATTATTGATTAGGTCTGAAATGAACATCGTAATAATTAATATTACTGCCAAAGACCAACCTACGTGAAGGTCTGTAAAATTAGTCGCAACCAAGGAGGCAATCTCATCTGTAATGCCAGTAGAAACTAAGGTACCACCTATAGGAATCATGGCTCCAAGTAGTACAACAACTGGCCAATCTATATGCCTATAAATACCATGCCCCCTGAGAAGTCTAGTAGAGGTAAAAGCAAGCACACAAAAAAGAAAAGCTACAATAATATTAAGTACATTTGTTGCTACCAAGATAATACTCAAAGCAAAAATAATTAATGCTATTTGAACTCTTGAAGTGTCTCGAATAACATCAAGATCTCTCTGCCACAAAGGCAGCAAGTCTAATAATTCTAACTTTTCTCCAATATCTCCTTCAGCCTGCTTACCAGACAGCAAAAGGACATCGCCTGATCTAAAAATCTCTTTGGCTAATCTTGTCCTAAACTTTGATCCTCTTCTCCATAGGCCCAAGAGAGAGAGTTGATTTCCTGCCATTCTCTTAAAATAGTTAAACCTTCTCCCTATAAGCCTAGACCTAGGTCCAATCATTGCTTCTATAACTCCCAACTCTTCCCCTTTAGGACTTTCTATTTCTGAATCTAGATTAAAATAGTATTTGGTTTGAATATCAGCAACACTTTCTGGAGAGGCTTTAAGTACTAGAATATCTCCTTCATCTAATGTTTCCATGGCATGAGGTTTTCTTACAGTGCCTTCTTTCGAAACAATTCCCATTAAAACAATATCATTGCCAAAATCTCTATTTAATGCGTGAAATCTTTCTCCTATCCAAGGACTTTCTGAGCTCACTGTCATCTCTATCAAGTATTCTTGAAGATCAATTAGAGGCTTATTTTCTCCTGATTCTTTCCTAACCCTTACTAATTTCCAACCCAAAAAAGCTATGAATAAAATACCTATAAAACTCACAGGAAATCCTGCATATGTAAAATGGAAAAAATCAAATCCAACACCTGTAAAATCTTCTCTGAATTCTGAAATTATTATATTTGGGGGAGTGCCAATTTTTGTATTCATTCCGCCTAAGATAGAGGCAAAAGCTAGAGGCATAAGAAACTTAGATGGGTTCCATTTCATTTTTTGAGCTATTCCTATGGTAATAGGTAAGAGCATTGCCATAGCACCTATATTGTTCATGAATGATGAAATAAAAGCTGCCGTAAACATTATGATAATCATGAATTGGAATTCTTTTTCTATTTTAGAACTTAAGAATTCGCCTATTTGATTTATGAAACCTGATTTTTCAAGACCCTTACTTATAAGTAAAACTAAGGCCACTGTAATAACTGCTGGATGACTAAACCCTGAAAAGGCTTCTCTAGGCTCAATTAACCCCAAAAGAACCATCAAGCCCAAGGTGACCAATACCACCCCGTCATACCTCCATCTTCCCCAAATTAAGAGAACTAAAAGGCCCATCATTATAAGAGCAACTAACTGTTGATCAGTCATAGCAATATTGTGATACAAATACATAAAAAAAGGGAGCAATTTGCTCCCTTTTTCTTAGCCATATTTTTTACAAATAATAAGCAACACTTGATAAGAGGACTGCTAAGACAATGCTGGAGATGATTACATCTCTAACTGAAGTCATAAAAGACCACATCTTGCCCCAAATAGCATTAGCTTCTATTGCTAAAATTATTCCTAATCCAACTACAAAAGCATTACCACTCATTGTTCCAGCCATCAAAAATCCACCATGCGGATAATGGGCGGAAGAAACCATAAAGTAGAGCATAGCTACTGAAAATAGAGTATTGGTTCTTGAAGCCAAGGCAGCTTTAGGTCCTGATACTGCAGCATCACCTTCCTTTATACCAATTACTACTTTCTGATTAGGCCAAATAATTCCCCAAACATTAAGCATCATAAAGGTTCCCATAGTGGCTCCTAAAATAATATCTAAAGTAATTCTCGCAGTTATGTAATGAAGTAGAAGAAGCCCAGTTAAGAAAGTGAAAAAGGCTGCCCATCTAAACCACCACAAAGCATTTGGAGCTAATTTAGACATTACGTCCTTCTTAGCTTCGTCATCTGCTACTTTTACATATTCTGTTTGGACAAAATTAAAATAATAAAGAAGCCCTATCCAAGTAATACCAAAAAGTATATGTCCCCAGCGAAACAGGAAATTTAAAAATTCTTCCATTATTCCTCCTTTTTTTTATATATCTTACAAGATAGATCAAAAAAAAAGAATTATTTAAAAAAAAGGCTCCTTCTGGAGCCTCTTTTTTTACATCATACCGCCCATTCCATCCATTCCAGGAGGCATGCCCGGCATTCCACCTCCACCAGACTCCTCAGGTATATCTGAGATCATGGCTTCAGTAGTAATCATTAACCCTGCAACTGAACCTGCAGCTTGAAGTGCAGTTCTAGTTACTTTAGCAGGATCTAATATTCCCATCTTGATCATATCGCCATACTCTCCAGTACCAGCGTTATAACCAAAATCATCCTTTCCATCTTTAACTTTATCTAACACTACAGAAGCTTCTTCTCCAGCATTATTAGTTATCTGCCTTAAAGGAGATTCCATAGCCCTAAGAGCTATGTTAATTCCTACATTTTGGTCTTCATTATCACCTTCCAAGCCTTCTATTTTTTGTTGGGCTCTTACAAGTGCAACTCCGCCTCCAGCTACCACGCCTTCTTCAACAGCAGCTCTCGTTGAATGCAGAGCATCTTCTACCCTAGCTTTTTTCTCTTTCATTTCAACTTCAGAACCAGCTCCAACTTTAATTACAGCAACTCCGCCAGCAAGCTTTGCTACTCTTTCTTGAAGCTTTTCTCTGTCATAGTCAGAAGAAGTATCTTCTATCTGAGTTCTTATTTGATTAACTCTCGCAGCAATTGTATCGCTGTTCCCAGCACCATCAATAACCGTAGTATCTTCTTTATTGAGCTCAACTTTCTTAGCTTGCCCAAGGTCTTCAATTGTTGCTCCTTCTAGGTTGAGGCCAACTTCTTCAGAAATTACAGTACCACCAGTCAAGATTGCTATATCTTCAAGCATAGCTTTTCTTCTGTCTCCAAATCCAGGTGCTTTACATGCTGCAACTTTAACAACACCTCTCATGTTATTAACAACTAATGTTGCAAGTGCTTCACCTTCAACATCTTCAGCAATAACTAAAAGAGGCCTTCCAGCTTTTGCAACTGCTTCTAAGAGTGGCAACAACTCTCTTATGTTTGATATTTTTTTATCATGTAAAAGAATGAACGGATCTTCTAACTCAGCAGTCATTCTCTCTTGATTATTTATGAAATAGGGAGATAAGTATCCTCTATCAAATTGCATACCTTCTACAACTTCCAGTTCATTCTCTATACCACTACCTTCTTCTACAGTAATGACTCCTTCTTTACCTACTTTTTGCATAGCTTCTGCAATAATTTCGCCTACTGCTGTATCACTGTTAGCAGATATAGTTCCTACTTGTGCAATAGCCGTGTCATCCTCACATGGCTTAGCGGCATCTTTAAGAGTTTCAACTGCTGCAGATACTGCTTTATCTATTCCGCGCTTTAAATCCATTGGATTAAATCCTGCCTGAACAGATTTTAAGCCTTCATTTACTATGGATTGAGCTAGAACTGTAGCTGTAGTCGTTCCATCACCTGCTTCATCTGAAGTTTGTGAAGCAACAGTTTTGACCATCTGTGCTCCCATATTCTCAAATTTATCTTCAAGCTCAATTTCTTTTGCTACAGATACTCCATCTTTTGTTACCGTAGGGGCTCCAAAAGATTTATCAAGAATTACATTTCTTCCTTTTGGACCTAAAGTCACCTTAACCGCATCGGCCAGAGTGTTAACTCCTGCTAACATGCCCTGTCTTGCGCTATCACTAAATTTTACTTCTTTAGCCATTTAACTTCCTCACTTAAAAATTAATTTTCTAGAACACCAAGGATTTCTTGTTCGTTAAGAATAACAAGTTCATCCCCATCAACTTTAACTGTATTACTGCCAGCATATTGTCCAAAGACAACAACATCTCCAACGTTTACAGAAACAGACTGTACTTCACCATTATCTAGTGTTCTTCCTGGTCCAACTGCAAGCACTTCTCCTTGAGAAGGTTTTTCTGCCGCTGATCCTGGTAAAACGATACCACCTTCTGTGGTTTCCTCTTCATCTGTGCGTTTTATCAGCACTCGATCACCTAAAGGTTTAAATTTCATTCGATTTCTCCAAATCTATATAAACACGTATTAAAAAAGAGAGGCAATTCTAAAGAAACAGACCATAAGGTCAATCTAAATTTCCTTTAAAAAAGTCTTTCTAGCTCATATCTGGGGACAAATATCTATTTTTCAAGGAATTTACTCCTCTTTTTTGTATTCTCCTTCTATCCAATCAGATTTTTTTTTCTTATTTTGGGGAGAAAAACTGAAAGAATTAAAGAAATAAGTAACAATCAGAGAAATTAAAACTTTCCTTGTACTAGGAACTAAGCATAAAAAACCTATGAAATCCGTTATAAATCCTGGAGTCAACAGGAGTGCACCTCCAATAGCTAAAAAAATGCCTGCAAAGATCTCTTCTAAAGGCAATTCTGCCCTTTCTATTTTAGTCTTAGCATTAAATAAAGTTCTAAAACCTTGTTGTCTCAAGAGAAATAAACCTACAAAAGCTGTCAGTAAAACTAAGAAAATAGTTGTCATTGCGCCTATTTGGGCCCCTACCTTTATCAATACATACATTTCCAGTACTGGAAGTACTAGAAGAGAAGGAAGTAAAAATCTCATATCAATTTATTAATGGGGGTAAATATAAAATTAACAAGACCGATCAGTCTTTTAGACCTGCACTTGAAGAGAAGACTATTTGCTTCCTTAGAACTATATAAGATAGAACTATGGCAGGTATTCCTAATGCAGCAGCAAAAATAAAGAAGTCATGATAACCAAAAGAGTTAACATAATAACCAGAAGAGCTCCCGATAATTCTAGAAGGTAGAGTCCCAAGCATAACGAGTAGAGCGTATTGAGTGGCAGTAAAACTTCTAGATATAACACTAGAAATAAAAGTTATTGTTATTACACCTACATAACCTTGAGTGAAATTATCTAAGCCAATAGTTATCCACAAAAACCATAGCTCGTTGCCTATGTAATTGAGGTATACAAAAGGTAAATTTGTTAGGGCTGTTAATAATGCACCGTAAAAAATATTGATATTTAAACCCCATTTATGTACCAACAAGCCTCCTATTAATGCACCTGAAATAGTCACAAATGTACCAAATGCATTAGTAACTAACGCTACTTCAACTTCAGTGAAACCTACCTCTTGGTAAAAGGGCATAGCCATAGGACCTAAATACATATCACTTAATCTATATATAAAAATTAAAGACAAAATGAGAAATAAGTCTTTTTTATAACGCTCGTAGAGATCCAAGATTGGATAAATAAAAGAGTCATAAATCCAAGTTAAAGGCTGGTCATAAAGAGATATATAAGGCCTTATCTCTCTTTTAGGCTCTTGAACAAAGAAAAATACAAATAACGAAAGTACCAAAAATATCAATGCAACGTATGTGTAAGCATAGCTGTATCCTATTATCCCACCTATTAATAAACCTAAAACTTGAGAAATCCAAACACCACCTACTCTCCACCCCATTTGATAGACAGCAGCAGATTGTCCTAGTTCTCTTTCTTCAACCATTTCAATCCTTAAAGCGTCTATACATATATCTTGAGTAGCAGAAAAGAACGCTACTCCAATCACAAAATATACAAGCCAATTAAGATTCTCATTTGGATCACTCTGACCAATTGAAACTAAGAAAAATAAAATGAAGACATGAGACAAAAGAAGCCAACTTTTCCTTTGTCCTATAGTTTTTAGTAAAGGAATTTGCAACCTATCTACAAAAGGTGCCCAAAGGGCTTTAAATGAATACAGAGCAAAAACTAAAGAAAGTAAACCTATCGTAGATCTGTCGACTCCTGATTTTGATAACCAAAAATTTAGAGGGTCTACCATCATCCCGTAGGGGATACCTGCTAGGAGACCTAAAGGAAAAATTAGAAGTAAATTCTTCTTAAAATAAGCCTTTAAAGAAGAAAGCCAACTTTGCATAAATTAATCTCTAAAGTTTTCAAATTGTATAGGAATACCTAAATTTTCTTCTTTTATCTTTCCCATAATTTCTTGTAAATCATCCCTTTTTTTTCCAGTAATTCTGACAGTCTCTCCTTGTATTGCTGCCTGAACTTTCATTTTTGATGATTTCACCAATTGAGTTATTTTTTTCCCTATCTCTTTATCAATACCTTGTTTTAAATCTATTTTTTGGCTGGCAGATCCAGTAGACACCTCAATTTCTTTTGGATCTAAACTCTTTAAATCAACTCCTCTTTTCGATAAGGACTCTTTGAGAATAGGCAACATTTGATGAATTTGATATTCCTCTTGCGTAGTTAATGTAATGCAATCTACGTCAAGACTAAATTTAGCCCCTGAGCCCTTGAAATCAAATCTATTATCAATAATCCTATTAGCTTGATCGACACCATTTTGAAGCTCATGCGAGTTAATTTCTGATTTTATATCGAAAGACGGCATATTTAGTTCTCCTCTTTAAACTATATATCTTAGTTTATCAGTTTAGCTCTATTGTCTTAAGATAAGGAAGATCTATATTTTTTCCAAGAAAAAGATGGGCCAGGATCTGTTTTTCTAGAAGGAGCTATATCTGAGTGCCCTACTATGCGCTGCTTCTCCATTAAAGGATATTGATTCAACAAAGCTTTAGTCACTTCCTTTAAGCTTTCATATTGTTCATCCGTATAAGCTATGTCGTCTGCCCCTTCAAGCTCAACTCCTACTGAAAAATTGTTGCAATCTTCTTGTCCTTCAAAACAAGACACCCCTGCATGCCAAGCTTTTAGATGAAAGGGAACAAATTGGATAATTGAACCATCTCTCTTGATATAAAGATGAGAGGAAACTTTTAGGTTTTCTATCTCTCTAAAATAAGGATGCTCGTTAGGATTTAACTTATTTTGAAAAAATTTCTCTACAAAATCATTGTCAAATTCATTAGGGGGCAAACTAATATTATGGATAACTAATAGACTTATGTCTTGATTTGGTCTTTCAGAACAATTTGGAGATTCTATAAATTTTGCTCCAACCAATAGATTGTTTTTAATTTCAAGCAATTAATTTTCCAAATTAGTGTCGCACTGGTGGGGGGAGTCTATCTTTATTCCTTTGATTTTCACGCATCTTAGAAATTTTTCTCTTCATATCCGCCCTCAGCTTCTTGGCCTCTTCTTCTGTTATTTCACCTGACTGTATTTTCCTTTTTAAACCCTTCTCAAACCTGTCGACTCGCTTTCTAATCTGAGATCTTCTGTCTTTTTGATAAGGACTTTTAGATCTTGGCCTTAATTCACCTCTGTCTAATGCGCTGTCTTGATTCCTATCCATGGAAGAAAATTTCTTCTTTATTGGAGCCAAAAACTCTTCCTGGGTAAGCTTGTTATTATTATCTAGATCTACTTGTGAAAATCTATGATTTTTAGCTACCTTAGGAGCTAATTCTCTTACCTTTGAAAGCTCTGAAGTATTAAGATTCCCATTATTATCTGAATCTGCACTTTCAAATATCTTTTCAGCGACATTCCTTCTTTGCTTACTATCGATATGACGTCTATTTTTTGAAGCCTTTCGATCTCTTTTGAATCTATTTGATTGGCCCCTTATAAATTCATTTTTATCTATTTTTAGATCGTTATTTAGATCAAGTCTATCGGCATATCTTGATATATTGTTCTTGCCTTCTCTTTTCCTATCAATCTCATCCCTAGAAATGAAACCATCAGAATCTTTATCCATATTATTGAAGATCTTCTGATGTTTATAGCTAAATTCTTCAAAGGTAATTTTTCCATTTTCATCTTTATCTAGATTTCTAAGTCCTTGCTTTTCCTTTGCACCAACACTTACACCAAAACTCATGATCAAGAGGATTATTGTTCCCGATAGGGTAAATTTATTTAACTTCTTCATATCTTCTCCCATTAACAAATTATCATGTATTTAACCCCTAGGACAATCTATTTATTGGGAAGTTCCAAAGGCTTTAATTTTTTTAGGTAAGTTAAAATAAACCCCTTCATCTTCTCTCTCTGAATCTATATCTTTCTCTAAATCAAAATGAGAACTAATAAAAGACATAACTTCTTGTACTAAATGTTCAGGAGCTGAAGCTCCAGAAGTCAGACCTATAGAATTTTTCCCTTCAAACCATTCTAGTTTAATATCTTTAGACCCATCGATGAGATATGACTCTACTCCTGATCTTTCAGCAATTTCTCTTAATCTGTTTGAATTTGAGCTTGTAGTGGAGCCCACAACAAGCACTAAGTCGCATTCTAAAGCCAATTGTTTCACAGCATCTTGTCTGCTTTGTGTTGCATAACAAATATCCTCACTCTTCGGGCCTATAATATTGTCAAACTTATTTTTAAGTTTCTGAATAATAATTCGAGTATCGTCGACAGATAATGTGGTCTGAGTTACATAAGCCACTCCGATGGGGTTATCAATTTGAAGTTTATCTATATCTTCTTCATTTTCTATAAGATGCATTTTCCCACCTTCAGAGGAATCAAACTGTCCCATAGTTCCTTCAACTTCCGGGTGATTAGCATGGCCAATAAGAATACAGTCCAAACCCATAGTGGAGTATTTTGAGACTTCTGCATGTACTTTAGAAACAAGCGGACAAGTAGCATCGAAAATATCTAAATCTTTAGTATTAGAATCAGTTACTACTGTTTTAGAAACTCCATGGGCACTGTATATAACTGTTTCTCCTTTAGGTATATCAGAAATTTCTTCTACAAAAACTGCACCTAAATTTTCGAGTTCTTTTACCACAATTTTGTTATGCACTACTTCATGCTTTACATAGACAGGACTTCCTTTTTCTTCTAGGACTTTTTTTACTATCTCAATAGCCCTATCTACTCCGGCGCAGAATCCTCTTGGGTTAGCTAGTAATAGTTTCATCTTTGTTTCTAATAAAAAAGAACCATATATATAGAATGGCTCCTACCGTAATTAAGCTATCTGCAAAATTAAATACATAGAAAGAATAACCATTAAAATTGAAATGTATAAAATCTACAACATATCCATATATTGTTCTGTCAATTACATTTCCAATTCCACCAGAAAGAATTAATAACATGATAAGGCTTTCTGTCTTACTTTCTGCCTTTAAAGTTAAATAGGTGAAATAAATAATAATGCCGCTAACCAATAAATAAAGTAACCAGCTACCTAAGTTTCCTAAATTATCTAACAATCCAAAGGCTATGCCTGAATTAAAGATTAGAGTGAGGTCTAAAAAAGGTAGAAGATTGAATGACTCTCCTAATTCCAAAAAAGACAGAATCCAGTATTTAGAAATTTGATCAATAAAAACAAGGATTAGAATGAGTATTATTTTTGAGAAGGTGCTCATTTACTAGGCGAAATTCCTGATCTCCCCTCCTCCTTCAATATTTTCTACGCACCTTGAACAAAGGGTCTCATGATTTTCAATTGTCCCGACTTCAGGTCTACTATGCCAACACCTTTCACATTTTTTATTTTCAGATTTAATCACAGAAATAGTTAGATCTTCGATATCTGTAAGTTCTCCTTTATTTATATCATCAGAAAGATTTATATCAGAAGTAATAAATATAAATCTGAGTTCATCTTTAAACTTTGATAAGACTTTTTGGATCTGCTCTGTGCAATGTATTTGTACTTCAGCATCTAAAGAGGAGCCAATAAGATTTGAGTTCCTGGCCTTTTCGATGCATTTATTGACTTCAGACCTTATTTCAAAAACTAAATCCCAGTCCTCTTTTGAAATGGAAGCTTCCTGAGGTTCAGGCCAATCTTTAAACCAACTAAGTAAATGAACTGATTTACCTTCTGGTTTAAATTGCTTATAAGCTTCTTCAGCCGTAAAGCATAAAATAGGAGATATCCACCTTAGAAGAGATTCCAAAATAACATTAAGAGCTATCTGAGAAGAAATTCTGGCCTGTGAATCTTGGGCACAGGTGTAGAGTCTATCCTTTAGGACATCCAAGTAAAAGCCACCTAAATCATTTGTACAAAAATTCAGAATTTTTTGGAAAGCTCTATGGAATTGGTAGTTATTGTAATCTTCCACAATTTCTTCTTGTAAGCTCTTTGTTCTAGAAATCATGTAGTTATCTAATTCAGCTAATTCAAAACCTTTAGGGATTTCTTGGTCGCTAAAATCATTTAAATTTCCTAGAAGAAACCTTATTGTGTTTCTTATTCTTCTGTAGGCATCAGAGCAGTTTTTAAGAATTTCTTGAGAAAAAACCATTTCTTTTCTGTAATCAGTTGAGGCTATCCAAATTCTTAAGACATCAGCTCCTTTAGAATTCCATATCTCTTTAGGAGAGGTGGTGTTTCCAATTGATTTAGACATTTTTTGACCATCTGAATCGATTACAAAGCCGTGAGTAATTACTTCTCTATAGGGAGCTTCTTCATACATAGCTACACTAGTTAGAAGAGCTGATTGAAACCAACCTCTATGCTGATCTGATCCTTCTAAATAAACATCTGCAGGAAACTGAAGATCTTCGAAATGGTTTAAAACACAAGAGTGACTTACTCCTGAGTCAAACCATACATCTAAACAATCATCTATCTTTTCATAATCTTCATGATCTTCTATTAACTCAGACAATTCCATGCTGTACCATGCATTTAGTCCTTGTTCCTCAATCTTTAATGCTATTTTTTCGATAAGATTCTGCATGTCTGGATGCAATTCACTGGTTTCTTTATTTAAAATTAAAGGAATCGGAACTCCCCAAGTCCTTTGTCTTGAGATACACCAATCTGGTCTATCTTCAAGCATACCCATCATCCTTGCCTGTCCCCAATCCGGCTTCCAGTCAACACTATCTACAGTTGATTTTGCTTTTTCAAGTAAATCATTTTTATCCATGCCAATAAACCATTGTGGAGTAGCTCTGAACATCAAAGGAGTTTTATGCCTCCAGCAATGCGGGTAGCTATGATCATAATCCTCTGAATGAAATAAACTTCCTGCTTCATCCAATAATTCTAGAACTTTTTCATTTGCCTTCATCGCAAACATGCCTTCTAAACCAGAGATATCTTCTTTAAATGTTCCATTATTTTTAACTGGATTTATTACTTCTAACTTGTACTTCATTGCTACTTGATAATCTTCCAGTCCGTGACCAGGAGCTGTATGAACTATTCCAGTTCCTGCTTCAGTTGTCACATGATCCCCTAATATAATTTTAGAAGATCTATCTAAATAAGGATGTCTAGCTTCAAAACCTTCTAAATCTTTTCCTTTGCATGATGCCTTTTCACTGTATTTAGTAATTCCCAAACGCTCTATGCAACTCTTTACGAGATCTTTTGCAATGATTAGGTTTAGTTTCCTCTCATTCAGTTCTGTCTCTATAACTGAATAGATAAAATCTTGACTAATAGTAAGTGCGACATTTCCAGGCAAGGTCCATGGAGTTGTTGTCCAACTCATAATGAAGGTGTCTATATCGCTTTCATAACCAAAAGCCTTTAACAAATTTTTTTGATTAAATGGAAATCCAAAATCAATTGCGAGAGAGACTTTATCTTTATATTCAACTTCTGCTTCAGCTAAAGCAGAAGCACAATCAACACACCAATGAACTGGTTTCTCTCCTCTTGCTAAATAACCATTATCTATAATTTTTCCTAAGGATCTCACGATATTGGCTTCATAGTTAAAATCCATAGAAATGTAGGGATTTTCCCAGTCACCTATAACACCTAGTCTTTTGAATTGATCTCTTTGAATATCAATCTGACTAGAGGCATACTTTCTGCAAGCATCCCTAAAATCTTCTTTTGATACTTTATGGCCTGCCTTTCCTACTTTTTTTTCAACATTTAGTTCAATGGGTAATCCATGGCAATCCCAACCTGGGGTATACGGCGCATATTTTCCATTTAAAGTTTGAGTTTTGACTATTAAATCCTTTAGTGTCTTGTTAATGGCATGACCAATATGCAACTCTCCATTTGCATAAGGAGGACCATCATGAAGAATAAATTTTTCTTTGGTTTTTCCTGCTTCTTTCAACAACCCATAGAGGTCTATCTCTTCCCAATAAGATAGAATTTCCGGTTCACGATTAGGTAAATTTGCCTTCATAGCAAAAGCTGTTTGAGGCAAATTTAATGTGTCCTTATAGTCACTCATAGTTAGATTTTCTGCACTTTATACGAAATATTGCTTTGCTGCTGAAATATCGTTATTTATTTGCTCCTTCAATAGATCTAAGTTATCAAATTTTTTCTCTTCTCTAACTTTTTCTAGGAATTCTACTTCTAATGATTTTCCATAAATCTCTTCTGAAAAATTAAGGATGTGTACTTCTAATACAGGGCTTTGACCTCCTACAGTAGGTCTAATTCCCATATTTGCTATGCCACCAAGATCTTTTCCTTCTAATCTCACTTTAACTATGTAGACACCAGAAATTGGTAGTTTATTCTTGGGTAACCATATGTTTGCTGTAGGAATACCCAATTGCCTTCCTAATTGCTGTCCATAAACAACTTTGCCGGAATAGGTATATGCTTTGCCTAGAAGTCTTTTAGCTTCTTCAAAGTCATTCCTTAATATAGCTTGCCGAATTCTTGTACTGCTTACTCTTTCGTCATCAATTTTGAAAGTATTAGTGTTCTCGACTAATACGTTATTTTTATCGCCCCAGTCCTTAAGAAGACTGAAGTCCCCTTCTCTGTTAACTCCAAACCTAAAATCATCACCTATTTTTAATCTTCTGATGTTTAGGTTTGATAGCACTTCTTCTATAAAGACCTCTGGAGTCATAGACCTCAACTGCTTATTAAAATGTAAGAAAAACCCAAAATTAACTCCAAATGACCTGAGTGCTCTAACTTTTTCTTTCCAGGGAAAGATTCTTGGGGGTTTTTCTGAATCTTGACCTAGACTTTCTGCAAAGAACTCTTTGGCATGGGGTTCTGTAAAAATAACCATAGTTTTTAGATTAGTTTGTTTCATCTGTTCCAAAATATCCTGATGACCTAAATGTAATCCATCAAAATTTCCAATAGTTGCTACTATGTCTTCATTAGGAAACCTAGAGTTAAATAGATTGATGTTGTTTATTCCTCTAATTAGATACATTTTTATCCCTTGATGTCTTGAAATTTCAATCCTGAAATTCTTAAACACACTATATAAGATAGCAGCGTTAAGAGAATTAAGCCGAAAATTGTAGTTATCTTGTATAACAGTTCTAGCTCTCGCCAGTAATCCATTTCCGGATTTAAGAAATGGATCAAAAAGAAGATACACAAATTAGCAAAAATTAATCTAAGGGAAAAAATTAACCAGCCTGAATTTATCTTATAGATTTTTTTTGTTACTAAAATTATTAACAGCGTTAGAGCCGTAAAGTAAGCAGCTATAGTACTGGCCATAGCTAGCCCTACATGATTAAGGTTTAGTTCAAAAGCAAACAACCAAGCCAACAGAACATTAACCAAAAGGGCTGCCAAAGAAATTTTTAAAGGGGTTTTTGGATCTTGCCTGGAGAAAAAAGCGGGTGTCAAAACTTTTATCATCATAAATGCGATCAATCCAATGCATAACGCCATTAAACTGAGAGAAGCTTTATAGGTATCAAGTTCAGTAAACTGCCCTCTTTCAAATAATATCATTATGATCGGTTCAGCTAATAGGTATAAACCCAATAAAGAAGGCATACCAATTATTAATATTAATCTTAAAGACCAGTCTAAGGTTTTAGAAAAATCTTCTTCCGAATCAGATTGATGCAATCTTGATAATCTAGGAAGTATTACAGTAGCTATTGCTATTGCAAAAATTCCAAGAGGCAGCTGAGTTAACCTATCAGACACATATAGCCATGTAGGGCTTCCTGTCGGTAAAAAGGAAGCCAAAATAGTATCTACTAACATGTTTAGCTGATAAACACCTCCGGCAATTATGCCAGGCACCATTAAATAGATGACTTTTCGAACTCCGGGGTCATTTAGATCTATTTTGAAGACGGGCAGGAGGTCCATTTTCATTAAAGGATAAACTTGAATTAACACCTGTATAAAGCCTGCAACAAATACACCCCAAGCGATAGTATAAATGGGTAACTCTTGGTAAGGAGCAATCCATAAAGCTAATGAAATTATGACCAAATTATAAAAAAGAGGAGTTAGAGCTGGTATAGAGAATTTATCGTAAGTATTCAATATAGATCCAGATAGAGCTACCAAAGATACGAAAAATAAATAGGGAAAAGTTATACGTAATATATCTACTGCCAATTCTGATTTAATCGGATCGTTCGCAAAGCCTGGAGCAAATAGGTAAACAAATAGAGGAGTAAATAATAAAACTAAGGTTGTAAGAATAAGTATAGAAGAAGAAAGCAAACCAAAGGTCTTATTGATAAGAGCCTTAACCTCATTTTCAGTTTTATTTATTTTGTATTCGGAAAGAACAGGAACAAAAGCCTGATTAAATGCACCTTCAGCAAATATCCTTCTAAAAACATTGGGGATCTTTGTAATTACCACAAAAGCATCTAGAGAAGCCCCAGCGCCAAAGAGGCCCGTCAATACCATGTCTCTAACAAGACCTAATATCCTTGATAGAAAGGTCCAGAAACTTACTAGACTTGATTTAGCTAATAGTTTTGTCGAGAAAGATTTTTCCTCTTTATCTAAAGATTCAGTCAGCTTGATCCTCTTCTGCTTCAAGGTCTAAAGATACCGAGTTAATACAATACCTCAAGCCCGTAGGGTTTGGGCCATCAGGAAAAACATGCCCTAAATGTGCTTTGCACTTCTTGCAATGAACTTCTGTTCTAGTCATACCTAATGAATGATCTTCTTGTGTTTCTACACTCTCAGCTTGGATAGGCTCCCAAAAACTGGGCCATCCTGTTCCTGAATCAAATTTTGTATCCGAATCAAATAGAGGTTCACCACAAACAACGCAATTATAAGAACCTTTGGTTTCAGTGTATGTATATTTACCACTAAAAGCTGGCTCTGTACCTTCTTGTTGAGTTACATAATATTGCTCAGGCGTTAGATCTTCTTTTCTTTTATCTTTTTCTTCCATTACTTCATCCGCTCGTTGCTTTCTTTAAAACACTAAAATAAGAATTTTCCACGCACATTTTATCTGAGAATCCATTTTCTTTTAGCATTAGATGTGCTTTTGGAAGGTTGTACCAAGGGCATCTAGTAAATAAATGATGTTCTAAATGATAATTTACATGATGGGGAACCATTAAATATCTGAGTATCCAAGATGCTTTTGTAGTTCTAGTATTGTTAAGGTCATGTTCACCTGGAGTAACAGCATGTTCAGCTATGTTTCTTATCCTCACTATGAGTGAATAATAAGTAAAGGCTGGTAGCCACCACAAAAGAAAGAAAATTGACCAATGCAATATAGAAGAAACCAGAATAAAGATAACCATGTTAGTGATAACAAACCCTCTTAATTTTTTTACTATTAAAGTGATCTTTTCTTTTTTAGTATCACCTTCAGTCTTAAAAATACTAGAAAAAGCAATTGAGTATCTCCTTAGACCTGTTAAACCAGTAAGATCTCGAAACATTTTTCTCATAAAGCTAGCCTTAGTAATAGGAAATGGTGAGCTTAAAACCAGATCAGGGTCTTGCGAAGTTTCTGTAAACCTATGATGTGCTAAATGATAAGGTCTATAGGGTTTTGTATCTGAGAAAATTGGATAGGCGCAGAACCATTGAGAAATAAAGTCATTTACTTTTTTATCTTTAAAAAGAAGGTTATGAGCAGCTTCATGCATAAGTACAGCAAGAGCAAATTGCCTACTTCCTACTACTATTACGCCTATCAAAAATGTAATTAGAGAAGGAAATAAATAAAAGACAGTCATAGCTATGGCTATTTGAAGCCAATTACTTGTTACAGAAAGAATGTTAATAAAATCTTTTCTTTCTTTTAATTGGTTTAATTGTCTTTCTGACAATAAATCTCTTTGAGATATCTCTGAATCCATAGGAAATAATTATATAGAATATCTGAAGGTATTAAAAAAAACGGCTGCAATAGCAGCCGTTTTTCTCATTAAGATTACTTCATTATTCTGATGAAGGATTATTGTCTAGTCTGACATTGGTTGCGCTATAAATTCTAGGCATATCACAATTCAGAATACCTTCAGGCATAGTACCTGCTCTAGCAGAATTCATACGATCATCTCGATACTTTCCAAAAGCTTCATGAGATTCAAATCCCATAGCTAAGTAGAAATCTCCTTCAAACGAAGTTGGAGATCCAGGTCCTGGCCACCATCTATAAACACCACCGTTGTACTCTAAGCCATCTAACCAAGCATTCCACTCAGCATCACTTGCTGCTAAGTCGTTACCCGTCTTCCCTTCTCTAAAGGAACAAGTTTGAATAGCCATTAAGCTATTTGAACCTTCTTCAAAGTTCATTTGGGATTGCCTAGCTTGAACAACTGTAAACAAAGACTGACTACAGTCAGTAATGGCTTCCCATTGAGAGCCAATTTTTTCTGCTCCTCCTCCGTTTACCCAGTCATCATTAACTTTACCCATATCAGTTCCGGTAAAAGCATAACCGGTAAAAGCAAAATCAAAAGGGAAATCTGATTTTGAAGCATACACAGCAGTTAGAATCCATGCATTGTAAGGAGCTGAAAAATTTTCATCTCCATAATCTTTCCATTTAGCAATAACTTTCATTGCATCATCCATATCTTTTCCTTCAGCAAGATTACATTGCAGACCTTCCATGGAAAAAGTTGGAGGATATTGATTATGATCATCAGCAGCAATAAGACCTGCGAAAGAAATAAGCAGACTTAAAAGAGCTATTTTTATCTTATTCATGTTTTTACTCCATTTGTTATTAAAAAAGAACAATTCCCATCTTACACAAAATAGGGTCTATTGTTAGAAATAAACAGAATTATTTAATCTTTCTTGGAGGGGACCAACAAGCTCTTAAGGAAATTTAAAGTGTTGTTTTCTTTTAAATTAATTTTGTCGAGGTAATCGTATAGCTCATCTAATGATTTTCGATCTGAAAATAAATCATTTCTAGTGTGCATTGCTTCATTTAAATCAAGATCCTTTATAACTTTTGCGGGATTACCGCCTACAATTACATTATCTGGCACATCTTTTACTACAACTGATCCTGCTGCA
>CACOMS010000019.1 GCA_902628375.1 uncultured SAR86 cluster bacterium
TAACTTACTGGATCTACATTTCCCTTTTGACAAAATTTGGAGTTAAACTCTAGTCCTATGGAAACTTCACTATTTGCCAAAACAATGATCATACTGTGCTCGCAACTCGGGATAGTATTTATTGGCGCCTATTTGATGATACTAAGGTTAAGAAAAGCTACTTTAGAGGGAAAAGAATGGATGGGAACTCAGCTAATTGAGTCCTACAATGAAAAGGGAGAATTAGATCTACTCCCCACCAAACAAAGAGATCCTGAGACGGGAGAAATTGTTAGAACCTACTATATAAAAGGCTATAACATTCTAAAAATGAGTTCAGAAATAGTCTTTTTATCTCCAGAGCAACTAGAAGAAGCAGAAAAGGACCCAGAAACTGGAGAACCTATTACCTGGATAGCAGACTCGAGTGTGCAACATGTAACCAAAGGAAAGCCCTACGAAATCATAGGCGAAGATAATGTAAATTCTCCTGCTTGGTTTATGGAAGCTTTTATTCTTTGGGCTGCCCTCTTGTTTGGCTGCTCATTTGTTACGGGGATATTTGGTGCGGGGATATCCGTAGGATTGCCTCTTATGACTGCCGTTAGTCTCCTTTTTGCTCCAATTTTGGCCTGGATACTGATTCTTAGTGATGAAAACGATGGCATTCGAATCATGTGGCTAACAATCATCATAACTATCTTTTGTGGACTCATTGGATCAAATCCTGAACTTGATTTTTCTTTCCTTCAAGGCCCTTTGTTCTTAGGCTTATTATTTTTATTAGGTTATAGGTTTTATCAAGTGATAACAGGATTTGTTAATCCAAAATCTGGAGGCATGGCTATCTTTGGATGTATTTTATTTACCCTCTTCATTCTTTTTGACTTTAATAGGCTAGCTCAGCTGAATGAAGTTACAGATTTAAACAACTGGGATACAGCATTTAGCTTAGCTTTTTCGCTTTATCTAGACATTATCAATCTTCTCTTAGAACTATTAGAAGCTATGGGTTGATTCTTGGGTTAGTGGCTAAATTGTCCATTAAGAAAGAACGTTTTCTTGCTTTATTACTTTTTTTGGTAATCGGCTTCTCATATCCTATTGATAGTTCAGCCTCTTCGAGTTTTAATAAAAAAATGGAACTATCAAATAATTACAAAGAAATTGAATTCTCGTTTATAGAGACAAATGGAATAAAAATGCGAATAGCCCAAAAAGGTGAGGGCCCATTAGTTCTTTTAGTTCATGGTTGGCCAGAATCTTGGTATTCGTGGAGGCATCAAATTCTATCTCTATCTGAACAAGGCTATAGGGTCGTTGCACCAGACATGAGAGGTTATGGGGAAACAGACTCTCCAGATGATCCTAATGAATACAACATTAAAAAACTCTCTGCAGACATGGTCGGGATTTTAGATGCTCTAGGAGAAGAAACTGCCACAATCGTTGGACATGACTGGGGATCTCCGGTAGCAGCTAATTCAGCTGTATTCTATCCTGAAAGGTTTACAAAATTGGTCCTGATGAGTGTTCCTTATACTGGTAGGCCTGAAGCATCGCCTCTCAGCAGCTTAAGAGCTGTATTTGGTGATAACTTTTTTTATATGCTGCATCATAATGAACCAGGAGGAATAGCTGAAAAGGAATACGACAGTGATGTCAGAGGCATACTGAAGAGACTCTATACTTCTCCTGATACTCCAAGAGAAGATCCCGAAGTTACGGACCCTCACAAGAGCGCCGGAGGTTGGTTGAAAAGATTAGGAGAGCCAAAAGAAATGCCAAAATGGTTGCTTCAAGAAGACTTAGATTACTTGGTTTCACAATTCGAAACGGCTGGTTTTAAAGGCGGAGTGAATTACTACAGAAATCTTGATACTAATTGGGAAATAACCAAAGATATCGAAGATCTTAAAATAAAAGTCCCTACCTTATTTATATCCGGTAAAGATGACATGGTTATTAGAGGTGCTTCAGCCGAAGAGCTTAAAATCTCTATGAAGGATCATGTAGAAAAACTCGAAGGGGTAGTGTTGTTTCCTGGAATAGGACACTGGGTACAACAAGAAGAACCAGATAAAACTAACCAAGCTTTGCTGGAGTTTTTAGGAAACTAAACTCCTTCTACAATTACGACATGCCTTTCAGCAGCATGTTCCTGATGCTTAAAGGCTTCTCTGTATTCAGGTGAGTGATAACAAGTTTTTGCTTCTTCAAAACTATCAAATTCAACTAGAACGGTTCTTTCGTAAGTTCCTCCTTCGACTTCAACTTGCTCCCCTCCTCTTGCCAAGAACCTCCCTCCGAAAGATTCTATAACGGGACCTGCTAATTCAGCATATTTTGAATAGTCTTCTTGGTTTGTTACATGACATCTAGATATCCAATAAGCTGCCATAATTTCTCCTTTGTTTATGTTAATACTGCAAGAGAACCGATTATAACAATAATCCAAAGTGATAGTGCTTGCATAACAGGCTTTATAGAAATGCTTTTAATTGCCTCTTTATCAATTTGAGTGCCTATACAGAACAATCCCACAATCAAGCATCCTTTATTAATGGATTTAAGAAAAGATGTTACTTCTATAGAAAAAGAGAATAGGTAATTTAATAAAATAGCACCAATAAAGAATATAACAAACAAGGGTAATCCTAAGGTTTCTCTCTTTTCCTTGAAGTACCATGCAGTAAAAATTACTAAAGGAATAATCCAAAAAGTTCTCCCAACTTTTAGAGTCGCTGCAAAATCTACAGCCGTATTTCCAACTGCAGATGCTGCGCCGACTACTGAAGCAGTGTCATGTATGGCTAAAGCTGCCCATGCTCCAAAGCTTTCTTCACTAAGTTGTAAATAATTGTTTAAAAAAGGAAATAGAATAACTGCAAAAGCATTCAATAAAAAAACTATGCATAAAGCCGTTGTTAGTTCATTAGATTTAGCCTTCATTACCGGCGCAATAGTTGCCATAGCCGTACCCCCGCAAATGGCTGTTCCAGCAGCCAAAAGATAAGATTGTTTCTTTTTTACTCCAAAAGCTATCCCTAAAGCTATTCCTAATGAAAAAGTGGCCATTACAAATAATGATATCCAGGGAAAATAATTGCCTGTGATTTCCATTGCTTGGCTAACGCTGATACTGCCCCCTAAAAAGACTATTCCTGTCTGTAAAACTTTTGTACCAATGACTTTGGTAAAGAAATCTTCGGGTAGCTTGAGAATGTAAGCTATAAATATACCAACTAAAATAGAAAAAGGAGCTGAACCTAACCACAAACAGGAAATAAGAGCAGAAATTGCAATCAGGTAATTCATTAAGTAAGCAAAGGACTCAGTCCTAAAGCTCAATCATAAAATAGAATTGATAAAACTTCTAAGCTTTATCGCCAAACTCTTTCATATGTTCAGCAATTCTTGGAGTATCACCATACATAAAATGATTCTCCATTTTTTCTCTGTATTTACTAGCAGGGACAGTCAATCCTGCAGCCTCAGCAACTTCCCTAATATGCATTGGCGTTGCTCCACAGCAAACACCTAAATAATTAATACCTAAATCATAAGCTTCCTTACCAAACTTCTGGATCTCATATCTATTTACATACAATGGATCTAATGCTGTAGGAAAGGTCCTTCCGTGAGGTGCAGGGCATGTGCATCCATGCTCATCAGGTAAATTAAAAAAGGTAGGATTAGCTTCTGTCGTTCTAAAAGGAATAGGTAATGCAGCCATATGACATTTCAAGACTTTCCTGGCCTCAATTAGATAAGGCATCATAGTTTCTGGCCCTCTGAAGCAATTCATACCTACAACATCTGCTCCTCTTTGTTCAAGTTCTTGCATGGTTTCTACAATTCCAACTCCATCACGCATTATATTCTCAGCCATTGGAGCTATAGTAAGAACGCATGGAAGTCCCGTTTCTTTCATAATCTCAAGAGCTTTATATGCTTCTTCTGCATAATAAAATGTTTCACCTATCAACATATCAGCCCCTTCATCGACTGCCCACTCAACCATTTCACTAAACATTCTGTGGACTTCATTTTGAGATTCATTATTTCCTTCTTCCCAAATATTTGAATTAGATATATTACCGGCCATTAGGTTTGGCTCACCTCCATCAAGTGGATTATCGGCTACTTTCTTTGCTATCTTGAGAGCAGCTCTATTTAGTGGCTCCAAAAGGTCCTCTTTCCCAATTACACGCATTTTTTCCCTATGGCCATTGTATGTAAAAGCTTCTACTACATCTGAACCAGCATGTTGAAAGTCTCTATGTAGATTCTCTAAAGCTTCTGGGTGTTCTAATGAAACCATAGGAACAAACTCACCCGAGGCCAAATAACCTCTTTTTTCTACTTCGAACAAAAAACCTTCTGCACAAATTACAGGCCCTTGATCTAATCTTTCTATTAATTGTCTTTTCATTTACTTTTAACTCCAAAATATAGATAAGGTTGTTATGGTTACAACCTAATTCTTTCATTAAATCCTTGGAATTCATTTTCCGTTTTAGCTTTTCTTTAAAGTCGTAGCAATAGGATCAAATCACGACATAACCATTAAAGTGGAAATAGAACCTGTTGTAAAGGATTGCTTACAGAATATTGGTGGGCCCGGGAGGACTCGAACCTCCGACCAATGGATTATGAGTCCACTGCTCTAACCAACTGAGCTACAGGCCCAAATTTCAGTCAAACAATTATACCTAAAAGATTAATCGTCTAAGAAACCCTTTAGATGAGATGATCTAGTTGGATGTCTTAATTTTCTTAGCGCTTTAGCTTCTATCTGACGTATTCTTTCTCTAGTAACATCAAACTGCTTTCCTACCTCTTCGAGAGTGTGATCCGTATTCATACCAATTCCAAATCTCATTCGGAGTACTTTTGCTTCTCTTCCTGTAAGAGACCCAAGTATATCGTCGGTTGCACCTCTAAGATTATCTTCAGTGGCTGCTTCATCTGGCGAAGTTATGGTATTGTCCTCTATAAAGTCACCCAAGGTTGTATCCTCTTCGTCTCCAATCGGTGTTTCGGTTGATATAGGTTCTTTTGCTATTTTTAACACACGCCTTACTTTATCTTCAGGTAAATCCATTCTTTCACCAAGCTCTTCAGGAGTGGGCTCTCTGCCCATCTCTTGGACCATTTGTCTAGATACTCTATTAAGCTTATTAATTGTTTCGATCATATGAACAGGAATCCTTATTGTTCTCGCTTGGTCTGCTATTGATCTTGTGATTGCTTGTCTTATCCACCAAGTAGCATATGTAGAGAATTTATAACCTCTTCGATATTCAAATTTATCTACTGCTTTCATTAAGCCAATGTTTCCTTCTTGTATTAAATCCAAGAATTGTAGGCCTCTATTGGTATATTTCTTTGCTATTGAGATAACTAATCTTAGGTTTGCCTCGACCATATCCTTCTTAGCTCGTCTAATCTTTGCCTCTCCGATAGACATTCTTCTATTTATATCCTTAATAGTCGCAACGTCTAGTCCAATGAGTTTCTCTAATCTGATTAATCTGGTTTGTATCCTCTGAATTTCTTCCAGATTTTCTTTAACTATCTTCGCATAAGGCTTTTTACTTCTAGAAATTTTTGAAGACCAATCATGATTGGTCTCATTCCCTGCATATTCTTTTATAAATTCTTTTCTTGGCATCCTGCCGCGTCTAACAAAATAGTTATAAAGCACTCTTTCGGCTTCTCTTATGATATCTAAAGCATCTCTTGCTGGATCGGCAATTATTTCAAATTGAGTTGGAGATAATTTAATAAACTTAAAGACCTCTCCTAGCTTCCTTTGCTCCTCAAGAGCTTTTTTTGTTGTCCTTGATTTTTCACAAATTTTTTCTGTCTTATTAAACTGACGCTTGAGGGCTGTGAATCTTTTTTTGACTTCTACGGGGTCTGGACCAGAAGGTTCATCATCGTCATCGTCTTTCTTTGCCGCAGCCTGAGCTAATGCTGGTGGTGGTATTCCTTCTTCAATATCCATAAAACCAACCATGACTTCTGATAACCTTTTTTCTTCCTTTTTTACTAATTCATAGTCATCCAGGATCTTATCTACTATTCCAGGATAATAACAACAAGCAGCTAAAAGCTCTCTGTATCCTTCTTCTATTCTCTTGGCAATAGCTATTTCCCCTTCTCGAGTTAAAAGGTCTACAGTTCCCATCTCTCTCATGTAAAGCCTTACTGGGTCTGTTGTCCTTCCGATCTCAGACTCGACAGTAGTTAGAGTGGTTCTTGTATCCGGTACGGTTTCTGCTGCACCCTCTTCTTCTCCAGTAGAAGTCCTTTCTAAAACCTCTATGCCTATATCAATAAGCATCTGGATTGTTTCTTCAACTTGATCGGGGTCAGAAATATCCTCAGGTAACATGAAGTTAATTTCTTCATAGGTTAAGAAGCCTTGCTCTTTTCCTCTTGCAACCAAGTCGCTTAAACCTGAATTCTCTAGGTCTTCTTCACTTATTTGAGCTTCTTCTGTGTCTGTTTCTGCTGCTGATTCAATTGCTTCTTCAGCAACTACTTCAGTTTCTATTTTTTTCTTTTTTCTTGCCATACGTTTAAAAGGACGAGGATTATATTAGTTTTAAGCTTGAAATCCCAATAATAATCTTCTTTTTTTTATGCCTTGCTCAATTCTTTTAATAATTCCTTATCATCATCTGTTAAAGAGTCTATCTTAGACAATAAATGCTGTTGAAGTTCAAAAGTTTCATCTTCTGATAAATCATTGTTTTTAAAGACTTTTCTTAACTCTGAAATTCTAAGGTTTGGATTCTGTTTTTTCATAGCCTCTAAACAATCATTAAAGAAATTTTCTGAATTTTCCTTTGAAATTACAGGATTAGAAGACATTAAACTTCCTATGAAGGAGGCTGATTCCTTATCTAAAGAACTAAGTAAGTCTGCAACAGAGCCTTTCTCATTATTATGAAAATAACTTCCTACTTCTAAAAGTAGCTTTAATTCTGGTTGCTTAAGTTCTGTTAGCCAATCCAGCTCCTCCAATTTCCCACTTAATTTTGGATAGCTAATCAGAACAGATAATGCCTTGGCTCCATAGCTATTTGATTCAAATAACTTATCTTCCTTTGTATCTTTTTGTTCTTGTGCAACAGGAGGAGAAACTCTTTTTGGAGTAGCTTCAGATTGACCAAATTTAGCTATATCATCCTGAGAAAGCCCTGTGACTTTTGAAACTTCTGATTGGAGTAATAATTTAATTGAGCTTTCTGGCATGGTTTTAAGTAATGCTGTTGCTTGTGTGGCTAACTTGGCTTTCTTCTCAAGGCTTCCTATTCCAACTGCGTTAGAGAGTCTTTGAACAAAATACTCAGAAAGCATTAGAGAAGATTGGGCTCTCTGTTCAAATTCTTGCTTTGTTTCTGTTTCTAATAAGCTAGCTGGATCCTCTCCATCGGGAAGAAATAAAAATTTTAATTCAGCTCCATCATTTATTGCAGGCAAAGCATTTTTTAATGCTCCCCAAGCAGCCCCCCTTCCTGCGTCATCTCCATCAAAACAAAAAACTATCTCATCAACTATCTGCAAGAGTTTTTGAACATGAAATCTATTTGTTGCGATACCTAAAGTTGCTACAGAATTCTCCATCCCCTTGTCAAACATTGCTACAACATCTACGTAGCCTTCTACTACAAATATTTTAGTTATATCTCTCCTGTTTAGAGAACTTTCATACAGCCCGTAGAGCTCTTTTCCTTTCTGGAACACGAGCGTTTCTCCTGTATTTAAATACTTTGGCTGATCTTCAGGGTTCATCACTCTGCCCCCAAAACCTACCGTCCTTCCTTTCCTGTCTTTAATGGGAAACATCAAGCGGTCTCTAAATATATCGTATAGATCTCCTTTTTTATTCCTCTTAGATAATCCTGCATTAATAAGCACTTCTTCTTTTATTCCTTTTTGAACTAAGTGATCTGTTAGAGCATCCCATGAACTTGGTGCATAACCAATTGAGAAATGTCTACAAACTTTTCCGGAAAGTTTGCGTTCTTCATTTAGATACTTTCTTACCTTTTCTGCACTAGCTTCATTTGATAAGTATGATTCATAAAAAATGGTTGCTTTATCTAAAGCATCGTAAATATCTTCTCGGCCCTCAGACCTTTTAGGAGAATCTTCATATGGCACTTCTATACTATTAAGAGAAGCCAAAGTCTCTATACTTTCTACAAAATTTAATCCTGAGTATTGTTCTAAAAAACCAATAACATTGCCTGTGGACCTACATTTAAAACAATAATAGAACTGCTTTTGTTGACTAACACTAAATGAAGGATTTTTTCCATCTTCACAAAAAGGACATAATCCCCAATGATCCTTTCCCTTTTTCTTCAAGGGTACATATTTTTCTACAAGAGAAATAATATCTGTCATGTCAATTATGTCTCTTATAAATCTTTTCGGTATTCCGGCCATTAGCTTTTCTCCTGAAACCAACTTTCAAGAATTATTTGGGCAGATAAACTATGTATATCTGCATTGAGAGAGAGGTTTTCTTCGTCTTTTATTCTACTAAGAGCTTCCTTTGTAGAAAGTCTCTCATCAGCTTTCTCTACATTAATACCATATCTATTTTTTATTTTTTTGGAAAAATCATCAGATAAATCCTGCATTTCGCTTCTTGAGCCATCCATATTTAAAGGATTGCCAACAACAAATAAAGCTGGAGACCATTCCGAGACGAGTTTGTCTAGCTCAATCCAAGATGGAATTCCATCCTTTGCTTTAAGAGTGATAAAAGTTTGGGCGGTGTTGGTCACTTCTTGACCAATGGCTAAACCAATATTACTGATCCCAAAATCATATGCAAAAATAGTTCTTGGCTCAGCCACTAGTTTTACTCTCTAAGACTTTTAATAATTTATCAGCTACATCAATATCACAAAGCTCCTTATATTCTCTGAAACAAGTTGGGCTTGTAACATTAATTTCCGTTAAATAACCTCCTATTACGTCTAAGCCAACTAAGGTCAATTCCTTCTCTCGAAGCATCGGCGCTACTTGCTCACATATCCAAATATCTTTCTCAGTTAGACTGGAGGCAATAGCAGTTGCTCCTACTGCTAAATTTCCTCTTAACTCTCCCTTTGCGGGGACTCTAGATATGGCAGCACCAAAGTGATTTCCATCCACTAAAAGAATTCTTTTATCTCCATCTTTAATTTCTTTTATGTATCTTTGTATCATCACTTTTGTTTCAAAATGATTCGTTATGGTTTCGAGTATGACTCCTATATTTGAGTCACCTTTCTTTAATCTAAATATTGAAGAACCGCCCATCCCATCCAAAGGCTTAATAACTGTATCTCCATGAGTATTTATAAATTCTCTTAAAAGGTCGTCATCACTAGATACAAGAAAAGGTGTGCAGCATTGTGGAAATTCGGTTGCAAAGACTTTTTCATTACAGTCTCTAAGGCTACTTGGTTTATTTACTACTTTCACCCCTCTAGTTTCAGCCTGATCTAAGACATAAGTGTTATAGATGTAACTGGAATCAAAAGGAGGATCTTGTCTCATTATAATCAGATCTAATTCCTCAAGTGGGTTTATTCTTTCGTTTTCTAAAGAGAACCAATCATTTGGATCATCTTTTACCAATACATCATAAACCTTGGCATAAGGTCCTTTTTCGGTCAAAAACAAGGAGTCGGGTTCCATGTAAATTAGCTCATGGCCTCTTTCCTGTGCCTTTAAAAGTATGGCTAAAGAGCTGTCTTTTTTGAAAGCAATTGATTCAATGGGATCCATAACAACGCCAAATTTCATAATGATTCAGTTTAACAGAGATTAAAACTCACCTGCCATAGTTCGTAAACAACTTAAGGAAGAGATGACTGCTGTCTCTGCTCTTAGTATTCTTTCTCCTATTGAGACAGGGATAAAGCCAATCTTCTCGAGCTGCTTTATCTCTTTTTCTGAGAAATCGCCTACAGGACCTACAGCTAAAGTAATTGAATCTGATATAGGAATTTCAGTTATCCTTTTTTCTGAACCTGGATAAAGAACAAGCTTAGTCTCTGAATTTATTTCTTCTGCCCATGAAAAAAGATCCATAGGATCTGAGATTTCTGGTACCCAATTATCTCCACATTGCTCACATGCACCCCTTACAATTGAATGCCATCTTGTTTTCTTATTTTTACTTGTTGTGTTTAAGTTGACTTGGGTTCGTTCAGTAATCAATGGGGTCACTGACTTTACACCTAATTCTGCTGACTTCTGCAAAGCTAAACTAAATGGATCGTTCTTGATAAGAGATAGACCAATATCTATTTCTATACCTTTTCTTGCTGAAAAGTTATTCTCTGAAGTCACCTTTACCCGGTATTCATTTTTTTTTGGCTCAATAAGAGACGCTACACATGAACTTCCTCTTCCATCAAATAATTCAACCTCATCTCCTGTCTTTTTTCTTAATACTTTGAATAAATGTCTTCCTGCTTGTTCAGTAATTTGGAGTTCTTCTTCAAAAAGAAATTCCTTCTCAAGATAGACCCTAGTTATATCCATAATTATTATTAAAGTGACTTCTCTATATTGTACTAAATGATTTAATTAGGATTTAAATCTTTGAAAAAACCATTAAATCTTCGTCCAAAAAATTATAAACATACAAGAGGTGATTAAAATTTGATCACCTCCCTAAGACTTAATTTTTTGAACCACAGTTCAGTAAAAAAATAAAGATTTTATAGTAAATTATTTTTCTTGAAAGAAAGTATAAGGTCGGTATTATGACTGTCCGATCAATTTTTAATCAACTACGAATGGCAACAGGGAAAAAATCAAATTCAAAAAAAATTCTACCTCAAGAATTTAATGGAGAAGGGAAAAGATTAAGTACTCAAGTTGCTAAAAGCATGAAAAAATATTTCACGCAACTAGATGGAGAAAAAGCTACTGATCTTTATAAGATGGTAATTGATGAAGTAGAAAAACCCCTTCTTGAATCTGTCATGAATCAATGTAATGGCAATCAAAGTTCAGCTAGTAAGATGCTAGGAATTAATCGTGGTACTCTGAGAACAAAATTAAAAGAACACAAACTCCTTTAATCTCATATGGCTGAGTCTGCCAATAAAATAAAAAGAGCTCTAATAAGCGTATCTGATAAAAGCGGAATAGTTGATTTAGCAAATGCACTAGTCAATCAATTTAATATTGAAATTATCTCCACTGGAGGTACTTTAAAGGAATTAGTAGAGGCAGGTGTGCCTGCAATTGAAGTTAGCTCTTTTACAGGTTTTCCAGAAATGATGGATGGTAGAGTAAAAACTTTACACCCCAAAGTGCATGGCGGAATTCTGGCAAGAAGAGATTTAGATCAAGAGGTGATGCAAGAAAACGATATCCTGCCAATAGATTTAGTTGTGGTTAATCTATATCCCTTCGCTGAAACAATAGCTAAAGAAAATGTAACTCTAGAAATGGCCATAGAGAACATAGATATAGGCGGTCCGAGCATGGTCAGGTCCTCTGCCAAAAATAATAAATATGTCTCAATAGTAGTAGATCCAAAAGACTATTTACCTGTTCTAGATGAGATGAAAAAAAATGATGGTGCCCTTACTCAAGAAACTAGGTCATCACTAGCAAGAAAGGCTTTTGAACACACGGCAAGCTATGACTCTACAATAGCTAGCTACCTATCTTCTTTAGGAAGTGAAGATTTTCCTAGTAGTATCTTTGGGAAATACAAGATAAAGGAACAGATGAGATATGGAGAAAATCCTCATCAAAAAGCTGCTTTTTATATTGAAGACACCAAAATCAAAACTGGCCTAGGTAATGCAATTCAAATTCAAGGAAAGCAACTGTCGTATAACAATATCGCTGATACTGATGCTGCTATTGAATGCGTTCGAACTTTCAAAGAGCCATCTTGCGTGATAGTGAAACATGCCAATCCGTGTGGTGTAGCTTCTTCAGATAAAGATATAACTGAAGCTTATCAAAATGCTTTTGAATCTGATCCTACTTCTGCTTTTGGAGGAATAATAGCTATCAATAGAAAATTAGATGGCAAAACAGCCTTAAGAATAAATGATAATCAATTTGTTGAGGTAATCGTTGCTCCTGGTATTGATGAAGAAGCTAAGGAAGTTTTAGCCAAAAAAGAAAATATTAGGCTACTAGACCTACAGACTATGGATGATCCTGTCCGAGGATATAAGTTTATGAGCGTTACTGATGGACTCCTAATGCAAGAAACTGACAATGGTCAGATTTCAGAAAAAGACTTCAAAATTGTTACAAAGAGACAGCCCACTAAAGAAGAAATTAAGGATTGTTTATTTGCTTGGAAAGTATGTAAATTTGTAAAATCAAATGCAATAATTTTTGCAAAAGATAATCAAACTATTGGGATAGGCGCTGGTCAGATGAGCAGAATAGATAGTACTCAGATTGCTGCTTCTAAAGCCAAGGAAAGAGGGTTTGAGACTAAAGGCTGCTCAATGGCTTCAGATGCTTTTTTCCCATTTAGAGACGGTATAGATGCTGCAACTGCAATGGGAATTTCTTCTATTATTCAACCAGGTGGATCAATTAGAGATGATGAAGTTATAGAGGCTGCAGATGAAGCCAATGTAGCAATGATCTTTACTGGTATGAGACATTTTAGGCATTAATGAAGGTATTGATTGTTGGATCTGGAGGCAGAGAACATGCTCTTGCCTGGAAAGCTTCAAGAAGTGATCTAACCTCAGAAATTTATGTTGCTCCAGGGAATGGAGGAACAGCTCTAGAAAGAGATATAACCAATGTTGAAATTTCAGCTGAAGATATAGACGGTTTAGCTTCTTTTGCATTAAAAAATAAAATAGATCTAACCATAGTTGGGCCAGAGGTGCCCTTAGTGCTAGGAATAACAGATGAATTTAAGAAAAAAGGATTAAGGTGTTTTGGTCCTAGCAAAGATGCAGCTAGATTAGAGGGGTCTAAAGATTTTATGAAGGACTTCTTATCTAGAAATAATATACCTACTGCCCTGTATAAATCTTTTACAGATATAAATTTAGCTAAAGACTATGTAAAGAATCATTCGATTCCTGTAGTTATTAAGGCTGACGGCCTTGCGGCCGGTAAAGGTGTAATTATTGCTAACTCAACTGAAGAAGCCGTTGAAGCCATAGAGCAATGTATGGAAGATAAAGAATTTGGGGAAGCTGGTTCAAAAGTTGTAATTGAAGAGTTTTTAGAGGGAGAGGAAGCAAGTTTTATTGTACTTACGGATGGAAATGTAATTTTACCCTTAGCCTCCTCTCAAGATCATAAAGCTAGAGACGATGGAGATAAGGGTCCAAATACTGGCGGAATGGGTGCCTACTCTCCAGCTCCAGTTGTAACTACAAACTTACATAAAAAAATAATGGACGAAGTAATTATTCCTACTATAGAAGGACTGAATAAAGAAGGAATGAATTATTGTGGCTTTCTATATGCTGGATTAATGATAGACAAGAATAAAAATATAAAGGTTCTTGAATTCAACTGTAGATTTGGAGATCCAGAAACCCAACCCATCTTACTAAGAATGAAATCTGACCTTATAAATCTCTGCTTTGAAGCTGCAGAAGGAAAGTTAGTAGAATCAGAAATAATTTGGGACGAAAGAGTTTCTTTAGGAGTTGTTATGGCTGCAGGAGGATACCCAAATAATTATGATAAAGGCTTTGAGATATCAGGCCTATTAGAAGATGAAACAGAAGACTTAAAGATTTTTCATGCGGGAACATCTTTAAACAAAGAGGATAAGGTAGTTACTAACGGAGGCAGGGTTCTTTGTGTAACTGCTTTGGGGTCAAATACAAAAGAGGCTAAAGAAAAAGCTTATCAGCTAGTGAAATCAATTAAATGGGAAAAAGCTTACTTCAGAAGAGATATAGGGTATCGTGCACTAAATAGAGAAGCAGATGAATGATTTAGTTGAACAGTTAATCCTAGAAGTTGATAAGGGCCTCAGATTTTGTACCAATTCTTTCGAACAACATAAAAGGGATTATCCTGCTAAGGACATGAACGAAAACAAATTAAATGAGATTGAAAAAAACCACTCGGCAGGGTTAATGAGAGTGAATCATGCTGGAGAAGTTTGTGCACAAGCTTTATATAGAGGACAAGCCCTTACTGCTGATTTAGGCGAAGTTAAAGAACAGATGGTTGAAGCAGCTGAAGAGGAATTAGATCATCTTGCTTGGTGCAATAGAAGACTAAAAGAACTAAATGATAAACCAAGTATTCTTAACCCAATTTGGTATGGAATGTCTTTCTCACTGGGTGCACTTGCTGGTCTAGCTGGAGATAAATGGAGTTTGGGATTTGTAGAAGAAACTGAGAAGCAGGTGGTAAATCATCTAGAAGAGCATTTGGAAAAAATATCTGAGAAAGATGAAAAAACTAAGGTAATCATAAATCAAATGAGAGATGAGGAGCAAAGTCACCAGGAGCAAGCTAAAGAAGCTGGAGCTAATGAATTGCCTGAGCCAGTAAAAGAAATCATGAACAAGGTATCAAAAATCATGACTTCTACAAGCTATCATATATAAATCATTTAAAAGCTATTGCTAATTAAATTCAGGAAAGTATAGTGGCGCCTTGTCCTTCATGAAGTTGGGCTTGTTTATAGGAAAAAATTGAATGAATCTTTACGTAGGAAACTTACCTTGGAGCACATCCGAGGAAGAACTTGAAGCTTACTTTGCTGAGCATGGTGAAATAGTCGACGTTAGAATAATTACTGAAGGAAGATCAGGGCGTTCTAAAGGTTTTGGCTTTGTAGAAATGGCCAGCGATGAAGCTGGAAAAGCAGCAATAGAAGCACTTAATGGAAAAGAATTTGGCGGAAGAGAACTTAGAGTTGATACCGCTACTGATAGAAACTAAGAAATCTCCATAAAAAATAAAAAGTAGAAGGACTAGTTATCTTCTACAACTACTGCTGTTCCAAAAGCCATTATTTCTGCAGCACCTTGGCTTATCATGGATGTTGTTATATTAACGCTGATAATTGCATTAGCTCCCTGAGATATTGCATCTTCTTTCATACGATCTATGGCCTGCTCCCTGCTCTCTGCCATTAATTTCGTATATTCCATAATCTCACCACCAACGAGATTTTTAAAAATGGCTATTATATCTTTGCCCACATGCCTTGCCCGTATGGTGTTTCCTTTTGCAAGACCAAGTGTATTAACTATTTTCTTTCCTGGAACATCTGGTGAAGTTGTGACAATCATTTTTACCTCTCTATGTCTTTGTAAGGGTCATTCTTTGATTCCTGGATTCTATCAAAGATAGCTTTAAGAAGAAGTACGGTTATCCCTAGCCAAATTAGGATTATGGATATTTTATAGATCAGGAACTTAACCTCTATAAAACCTATATAGGCACCCCAACCCGACATAAGCATCCAGCCGCTAATCAATGCTATAACTCCAAAATTCTTCATTGACCAATTATTGATCAATTGAAAAGCTTTTGCAATTCTTTGCCAGGATCAGCTGCTCTCATAAAAGTTTCTCCAATCAGAAAAGCTTTAACTCCAGACTCTTTAATGAATTGAATGTCTTCTTTAGTTTTAATTCCGCTCTCGCAAACTAGCAAACTCGAGTCTGGAACTAACTTGGATATTTCTTTTGTATTATGTATATCAACTTCGAAAGTAGTTAAATTTCGGTTATTTACGCCCAATAGTTCTGGATCCATATCCATCACTTCTGATAGCTCTTCTGAACTATGTATCTCTATGAGGACATCCAAACCTAACTCCTTAGATACATAATAAAAATCTTTTAATTGTTGTTTAGATAAAGCTGATTTAATTAATAAAATACAATCTGCACCAATTGCTCTAGTCTCAAAAATTTGAAATTCATCTATAACAAAGTCTTTCCTTAATATAGGAAGAGTGGTCCTGTGCTTTACGTAAGTTAAATGATCGTTTTCACCTTGAAAGAATTTGTGATCAGTAAGGATACTCAAGCAGGTAGCACCTGCCTCTAAATAGCTATCAGCTATTTTTCCAGGATTATAATCTTCTCTGATCAGACCTTGACTGGGAGAGGCTTTCTTCATCTCGGCTATGACGGCAAAATCTTTTTCTTCTATATCTGCTTTTAAAGAATTTAAGAAACCTCTTGTTTCTGGTAAATCTCTGACTATTTTCTTTAGTTCTCCAAAAGTACTCTCTTTTTTTATTTGCAATAATAGATCTCTCTTGTCTTCAAGAATTTTGGAAAGATAAGTATCCTGATTACTCATTAATTTTTATCTATTTGTGAAAGAAATTAATTCATCTAGTTTCTTTATCGCCTTTTCTTCTTCTATGATCAGTTGAGATTCCTTAAATCCATCTTTTAATGAGGAAACTAATCCTGATACATAAAGAGCTGCTCCAGAAGCCATGGAAATCATTTCAGAACCTACGGTATTTTCTCCAGATAAAGAATCTTTTGCTATGACAAGACTTTCTTGTGGAGAAGCAACTTTGAGCAGGCTTATACTAGATCTATTAACCCCCATATCTTCTGGAGTAACCGAATATTCTCTTATTTCTCCTTCCCTCAACTCAGCAACTAAAGTCGCTGCTTCAACACTAAACTCATCTAGGCCATCCTCAGAATGGATTACCATAACTCTATCGCTTCCAAGACCTCTAAGAACTTCCGCTATAGGCCTCACCCAAGTTTTATTGAATACTCCTAGAACTTGATTCTTAGCTCCAGCTGGATTTGTTAGTGGCCCTAGCAAATTAAATATTGTTCTTATTCCGAGCTCTTTTCTTGGACCCATTACATGTTTCATAGCAGAGTGATGCGCAGGAGCAAACATAAAACCTACCCCTACTTCTTCTATACAATTTCTTACTTGATCAGGACTTAAAGCTAAGTTGACCCCAGCTTGTTCTAATAAATCTGCGCTTCCACTTGTACTAGAAGCACTTCTATTTCCATGCTTTGCTACTTTAGCTCCTGCAGCAGCTGCAAGGATGGCAGCGCTAGTAGAGACATTAAACAAGCCTGATCCATCACCTCCAGTTCCACAGGTATCAACCAGATTTTCTATATTGACTATTACTTTTTCTGAAAGCTCTCTCATAACTTCTGCGGCACCTATAACTTCATCCACTGTCTCCCCTTTAATTGAAAGGGAAACCAGAAAAGCAGATATTTGTGAGTCAGCACATTCCCCGGTTAGGATCTGTCTTATAACAGATGAGATCTGATCCTTTGATAAATCTTTAGATTTCATCAACTCTAAAATTGCCTCATTAATATTCATCTTATTTCTAAAAAATTACTTAACATTTTAATTCCATGGTCAGTGGAGATTGATTCAGGGTGAAATTGTAAACCTACTACTGGAAGGCTCTGATGTTGAATAGCCATAATTGTTCCGTCTTCAGTTCTTGCATTTACTATTAATTCACTACCCATTGTTTCTTCTTCTATAACTAAAGAATGATAACGGGTAGCGGTAAATTCATCTGGTATATTAGAAAAAATCCCTGTTCCATTATGTTTGATGCTTGAAAGTTTACCGTGCATAAGTTCTTTTGCAGGGATTATTCTTGAGCCAAAAGCAGAACCTATACACTGATGTCCTAAGCAGACACCTAAAATAGGTATTTCAGATTTCATAGTTCTAATTACTTCCACACTAATCCCTGCTTCTTTAGGAGTACAAGGACCTGGTGATATAACTATATATTTAGGACTTTTATTCTTTATGTCTTCAAGACTTATTTCATCATTTCTATAGACCTCAACATCTTGACCAAGTTCGAAGAAATACTGAACTAAGTTATATGTGAAAGAATCATAGTTATCTATCATTAAAAGCATAAAATCATCCTTTCAACTTTTCTTGAACCATTTCTGCGGCTTTAAATATTACTCTGCCTTTATTTAATACTTCCTTCCATTCCAGTTCCGGAATGGAATCTGCTACCCATCCACCTCCGGCTTGTATGTATAAAAGATCGTCTTTTATTACAGCAGTCCTTATCGCTATAGCCATATCCATATTTCCTTGCCAGGAAAGATAGCCAACTGCTCCGCCATAAATGCCCCTTTTAACAGGCTCAAATTCGTCAATTATCTCCATCGCCCTTACTTTTGGAGCTCCAGATACTGTTCCGGCAGGGAAAGTTGCTTTAAAGACATCCATTGCAGTTAAACCTTTCTTAATTTTTGCCGTTACATTTGAAACCATATGCATTACATGACTGTATCTCTCTATACCGAACTTTTCCGTTACTTCAACTGATCCTGGTTCAGCGATCCTGCCAACATCATTACGGCCAAGGTCAATTAGCATTAGATGTTCAGCTATTTCTTTAGGATCATTGACCATATCCAATTCCATAGCCTTATCATCGTCTTTATTTTTTCCTCTTCTTCTAGTACCTGCAATAGGCCTTACGGTAACATCTCCGTCTTCTAATCTGGCTAAAATTTCTGGGGAAGATCCAACTATATGAAAGTCTTTTAGATTCAAATAATACATATAAGGAGAGGGGTTTAAATATCTAACAGCTCTGTATAACGCAACTGGATCAGAGTTAAATGGGATCGACATTCTTTGCGAGCAAACAACTTGCATAACGTCTCCTTTTTTTATGTATTCCTTAACTTTATTTACTGCAGATTTAAATTCTTTTTCTCCAAAACTTGAAACAAAGTCTGACTCTTCTACAGAATCATTTGGTTTTGAGAATTCCTCAAATTCAAAGTTTTCTTTTAGTTTTTTCTCTAATTGATCAAGCCTTGATTCTGCTCTCGATAAAGTTTCTTCGTCCTCAGACTCAACCATAACAATTAGGTGCAATCTGTTTTTAAGATTATCAAAAACAGCAACTTCTTCAGAGATCATTAGCAAAGCATCTGGTGTTCCTAAAAGGTCGATGGGCTCAGAATCTTCTAGTCTGTTCTCAATCATTCTTACGCAATCATAAGAAAAGTAGCCAACCAAACCTCCAGTAAATTTAGGTAATCCGGGAATCTCTTCTAAAGAGAAACTATCATGAAGAGACTTTATATAATCAAGAGGATTGCTCACCTCAATTCTTTCTTTTATTTCTTCTTCTTCAACAATCTCAATCAAATT
>CACOMS010000020.1 GCA_902628375.1 uncultured SAR86 cluster bacterium
GAGCCAGTTTTCGATAAATTAGATGCAGATATTGCTAAAGCAATGATGAGTATTAATGCAGTAAAAGGAGTTGAATTGGGAGGGGGATTTAGTTTAGTTGAGTCAAAAGGTTCTGAAGTAAGAGATGAGATGGCTTCTGATGGATTTAAAAAAAATAACTCTGGAGGCTCAGCTGGAGGAATATCAACAGGTCAAGATTTAATAGTAAATATTGCCTTAAAGCCTACCTCTAGCATCAATAAAGAAGGTAGGACCATAGATAAAGAGGGTAAAAACACTAAGATTCAAGTAACTGGACGACATGACCCGTGTGTAGGAATAAGGGCAACCCCTATAGCTGAGTCTATGATAGCTTTGGTTCTAATGGATCATTATCTTAGAAACAGAGCTCAAAATGCTGATGTAGATACTAAGCCACTGTTAGAAGATTAAATCAAAATGGCTAGAACTCTATACGATAAATTGTGGGATGCCCATGTAGTAGCACAAAGAGAAGATGGCACTTCTTTACTTTATATAGACAGACAATTAATCCATGAAGTAACTTCACCGCAAGCATTTGAAGGCTTAAAACTGAATGGAAGAAAGCTTTGGAGAAGAAGTGCTAGTAAGGCCACCCCAGACCATAATGTGCCAACTCTGGATAGAGAGAAGGGATTAAAGGGTATTAAAGATAAGGTCGCTAAACTTCAGGTAACTACTTTAGATGAGAATTGCAAAGAGTTTGAGATTGAGCAGTTTGATATTCTCGATAAAAGGCAAGGAATAGTCCATGTAGTAGGTCCAGAACAAGGCATTACGCTTCCTGGAATGACCGTTGTTTGTGGTGATTCCCATACTTCTACTCATGGTGCATTAGGTGCATTAGCAATGGGAATAGGTACTTCAGAAGTTGAGCATGTATTAGCCACTCAGTGCTTAGTAGCCACAAAACAGAAGAACATGAGAGTAAATCTAAATGGTGTTTTACCAGAAGGAGTTTTTGCAAAAGATTTAACACTTGCCGTTATTGGAAAGATAGGAACAGCTGGCGGGACAGGTTATGCAATTGAGTATTCCGGAAATTGTATATCTGGTTTATCTATGGAAGGAAGAATGACTGTTTGCAATATGGCTATTGAAGCTGGTTCAAGAGCAGGAATGATTGCTTTTGATGAAACTACTATGGATTACGTAAAAGGAAGGCCTTACTCTCCAAAAGATTCTGAATGGGATGTGGCTATTAATCAATGGAAGGATTTACATTCAGATCCAGAGGCTAATTTTGACAAAGAGATACAAATGGATGTTTCGAGTTTAAAGCCCCAAGTAACCTGGGGAACTTCTCCAGAAATGGTTATAGATATCGATTCTGAAATACCTTGTCCAAGAAATGAATCCGAAAAGCTTGCTCTTGAATATATGGGCCTACAAGAAGGCATGAAAATGGAAGAAATAAAACTAGATCAAATTTTTATTGGTTCCTGTACTAATTCAAGAATAGAAGATTTAAGAGTTGCCTCTTCTATAGTGAAGGGTAATAAAGTGAGTAGTAATATAAAAAGAGCGATAGTAGTTCCTGGTTCAGGACTAGTCGATCAACAAGCAAAAGAAGAGGGGATTGATGAAATATTTACTGAAGCAGGATTTGAATGGCGATCTCCTGGGTGTTCTATGTGTTTAGGAATGAATCCAGATCAAATAAGTGAAGGCCAGCATTGCGCTTCAACATCAAATAGAAATTTTGAAGGTAGACAAGGTTATAAAGGTAGGACCCATTTAGTTAGTCCTGCAACTGCAGCTGCTTCAGCTCTTTCTGGAAATTTTGCAGACCCAAGAGGATCTTAGATATGAATGAGTACACAATTCATCAAGCTAAAATGCTACCTCTTGATAGGGCAAATGTAGATACTGATCAGATAATCCCTAAGCAATTCTTAAAATCAATTAAGAAAAGTGGATTTGGACCAAATTTATTTGATTCATGGAGATATTTGGATACAGGATATCCTGGACAAGACAATTCTATTAGACCTTTGAATAATGAATTTGTTATGAACAAAAAAAAGTTTCTAGGATCAGAAGTTCTTATAGCTAAGGATAATTTTGGTTGTGGCTCTAGTAGAGAACATGCAGTTTGGGCGCTCCAAGATTCAGGAATAAAAAGTGTTATAGCCCCAAGTTTTGCTGATATTTTCTTTAATAACTGTTTTAAAAATGGACTCTTAGCTATAGAAGTCAGTGATGAGGTTATAAATAAGCTATTTGAGCTGTCTGAGTCTGAGAATATAGTTAATATCGATCTAGAAAATCAGGCATTACTGGATATTAATGAAAAACTTATTTGTAACTTCGAAATAGAACCTTTTAGAAAAAAATGTGTTCTAGAAGGGCTTGATGATATTGGTATTAGCCTCCAATACAGTCAAGAGATTAAGGCATTTGAAGAAGGTTTGAAACAAAAATCACCATGGATTTTTAGATAAAATGAGTATAGATAGAAAAATTTTGTTACTTCCTGGTGATGGCATTGGGCCTGAAGTTATTTTAGAAGCAGAAAGAGTGCTTGAGTGCTTAAATTCTAAGTACAGTTTAGGTATAAGTATTGAAAAAGCACTTCTAGGAGGTGTGGCATATGAAGAGTCCGGAGATCCTTTGCCTCAAGAAACACTCGAAAAAGCTGATTGGAGTGATGCAATTTTATTAGGAGCAGTTGGAGGTCCTAGGTGGGATGATTTGCCTTCAGAGAAAAAACCAGAAAAAGGATTATTGAGAATTAGGGCCGAATATGATTTCTTTGCTAATTTAAGGCCTGCAATCTTATCTAAATACTTAGTTTCAGCCTCCACTATCAAAAAAGAGTTGGTATCTGACTTAGATCTTTTAATTGTTAGAGAGCTAACAGGAGGCATATATTTTGGGGAACCAAGAGGATTTATCGAAAAAAATAAAGCCATAAATACAATGGTTTATGACGAAGAGGAGATAATTAGAATCGGTAAAGTTGGATTTGAAGCAGCTTTAAAAAGAAATAAGAAATTATGCTCTGTGGATAAATCAAATGTTTTAGAAGTCAGTATGCTTTGGAGGGAAGTAATTACTGAATTAGCAAAGGATTATGAAGAAGTACAGTTATCACATATGCTCGTAGATAATGCTGCAATGCAGCTAGTCAGGGAACCTAAGCAATTTGATGTAATAGTTACTGGAAATTTATTTGGAGATATTTTGTCTGATATTTCTGCTATGTTAACTGGATCTATAGGAATGCTTCCATCGGCATCATTAAATGAATCAGGAAAAGGGCTTTATGAACCAGTTCATGGTTCAGCTCCTGATATTGCAGGTAAAGATTTAGCTAATCCAATAGCCGCCATATTATCGGTGGCAATGATGATGAGGTATACATTTGATTTAGAAGATATAGCTCAAGAAATAGAAAGTGCTGTAGATTCTGTTTTATCTGAGGGTCATAGAACAAGTGATTTAGAATCAGAAGGAAAGTTACTAAGTACTAAAGAAATGGGTAATGAAATTTTGACTAAATTAGAATTATGAAGGAATTAAAGGATCTCGCAATTGTTGGGGCTACAGGTCTTGTAGGTCATACTTTTATTAGTTTGATCGAGGAAGGTTTTTTCCCTAATGCGAAGATACACCTGGTGGCAAGTGAGAGGTCCAAAGGAAAAGAAATAGAAATAAGAGGGATTAAGCATAAGGTTAAATCTCTTAAAGAATTTGATTTCTCTACTGTTCAGCTTGCTTTATTTTCTGCTGGTGCTTCGACCGCAAAGGAATTCGCTCCAAAAGCCCTCAAACAAAATTGTATAGTTATAGATAACTCTTCTTGTTTTAGATATGAGGATGATGTTCCTTTAATAGTCCCTGAAGTTAACTCTCATATTCTTGATAGCTCAATGTTTAAAGGACTAGTAGCAAACCCAAATTGCTCTACCATTCAAATGTTAGCAGCCATTAAACCAATTCATGATGAATTTGAGATTAGAAAAATAAATGTAACAACTTTTCAAGCTGTTTCTGGTACAGGAAAGGAAGCACAAGAAGAGTTAGTATCTCAATCAAATTCAAAGTTAAATAATCCAGAAATTGATTTAACAACAGAGGTTTATGAGAAGCCTATAGCATTTAACGCCATACCTCATTGTGATGATTTTCAAGAAAATAGATATACGAAAGAAGAGATGAAGATGGTTTGGGAGACAAATAAAATTTTAGATCCTGTTATAGAAGTAAATCCAACATGCGTAAGGGTACCTGTTTTGAATGGTCACTCTGAATCTGTTCATTTAACTACAAAGAAAAAAATTGATTTGGATAAAGTTATAAATCTTTTAAGAGCGACAAAAGGCGTTAAAGTTTTCTATGGAGAAGGTCCAGAAGATTATCCTACTGCCTTAATAGATGCTGATGGTAATAATGACGTGATGGTTGGAAGAATTAGAAAAGACCTTTCGAAAGATAATGGCATGAATTTATGGATAGTGGCAGATAATCTAAGGAAAGGAGCTGCCTTAAATACTATACAAATAGCCGAACAGATTTTTGAGAATTGATGGAACTGTTAGATTATTTAATTGGTTCCATCGAAAAATCATTTTTGGAAATTTTCGGTTTTGATATTTTTGGATTGATTGGGTTTCTTGCAGGTCTAGCGCTTCTATATCTATTCATTTTTTTTATTAACAGAGATAAACCCTCTGATGAAACGCCACTGGATGAATCCTTAATAAAAGATTTAGGAGATCCTACTGAAACTAAGATTAATTTAGCAAGAAGTTATATAGAGATGGGACAAATAGAAAAATCAAAACAATTATTAGAGGATATCTTGGAAAATGAATCACCTACAGAATCTCAAAGTGAAAGAATAAGAACTCTTCTTTCTCAATCTAATTAAAAACCTATGTCAAAAACCCATAGAATAGCTCTAGGTATAGAATATATTGGTACAAGTTTCAATGGTTTCCAAAAACAAAAGGGAACGAGAAATACAATTCAACAATACATAGAGTCAGCTTTATCCAAGGTAGCAGATTATAGGCTTAAGACAGTCTGTTCTGGAAGAACAGATGCGGGTGTGCATGCCTTAGGACAAGTAATCCATTTTGATTCTCCTGTGCATAGAGCTAATGACTCCTGGATTAAGGGGACAAACTCTAATTTACCACCTGAAATACGAGTCATATGGAGTAAAGAAGTTAGTGAAGATTTTCATGCAAGATTTTCTGCAAAATCAAGGCATTACAAATACCTTATAAGGAATAGTGATTTGCCTTCTGCTTTCTATAAAGATAGATCTTATTGGGTAAATGGTAAGTTAAAAATTACTAAAATGAGAACTGCCTCTAGATATCTTATTGGAGAACATGATTTTAATGCTTTTAGAAACTCTGGTTGTCAATCTAAAAGTTCTCAAAGAAATATGACTAAGATTAAGATAGAAAAAAATAATGGATTAATCTCTATAGATCTAGAAGCCAATGCTTTCTTGCTCAATATGGTAAGAATTATAGTTGGTACTCTAATTGATGTGGGCCAAGACAATATAGAAGCAATAGAAGTAGAAAAGATTTTGCAATCTAAAGACAGAAAGTTAGCTTCCAAAACTGCTCCAGCATCTGGGCTTTATTTTCTTGGGCCTAAATACAGTCAGGAAGAAAATATCCCTCAAATAAAGAATTTTGCTAAATTGATTTAAGCTAATTTTCTTTCTGATAGACTTAAAATTTGTATTAAAAATGAAAAGAAAAATTAAGATATGCGGGATTACTTCTTTAGAGGATGCAGATAACTCTCTTCAATTTGGCGCTGATGTCTTAGGCTTCAACTTGTATTCAAAAAGCAAAAGGTATATAGATTTAAATGCTTCATCTAATTTGATTGGACAGATTTCAATTCCTTTTGAAAAGGTTTTTGTATTTGTAAATGAAGACGAAGGCTATGTTGCAGAATGTTTGAAAGAAGTTCCTGATGCCATACCTCAATTTCATGGAGAAGAAGATCCAGTCTATTGTGAATCTTTTGGAAGAAATTACATTAAGGCGATAAGGGTTAAAAAGGGTATAGATTTAGAGGATTCGTTTAGAAAATTCTATTCAGCATCAATGATACTTTTAGATTCCTATGTAAAAGAGTCCTACGGGGGCACTGGTTCATCTTTTGACTGGGATTTAATTGACGGGCACCTAGAAAAACCCTTTTTTTTGGCAGGAGGTTTAAACTTTTCAAATCTTGGAGAGGCCCTTAAAAAAATAAATCCAGCAGGAATAGATTTAAATTCAGGTGTAGAATTGTCACCTGGAATTAAGGATAAAACCAAATTAAAAGACTGTATTAAATTCATTAGAGAATCAGATGACAGATAATAAAAAAATGCCTAATCAAGAGGGTTACTTTGGAAAATATGGAGGAAGATATGTAGCTGAAACTCTTGTTCCTGCTCTTGAAGAGTTATCAGAAAAATATCATGAAATAAAAGATGATGAGAGATTTAAAAAGGAAGTAAAGGAAGACTTAGAAAAATTTGTAGGCCGACCTTCACCTCTATATTTTGCTGAAAGGTGGTCAAAACAATTAGGAGGTGCAAGCATTTACCTGAAGAGAGAAGACCTTAATCATACAGGTGCTCATAAGATTAATAATACTGTTGGGCAAATACTTTTAGCAAAACATATGGGCAAAACCAGAATAATTGCAGAAACAGGAGCTGGACAACATGGAGTAGCTACCGCAACTGTAGCAGCAAGACATGGATTAAAGTGTTTTATCTATATGGGAGAGGAAGATACCAGAAGGCAGTCACTTAATGTATTTAGGATTAAGCTATTAGGTGCAGAAGTAATTCCAGTAAATTCTGGAACAAAAACTCTTAAAGACGCTATGAATGAAGCAATGAGAGATTGGGTAACAAATGTAGATGATACTTATTACATTATAGGGAGTGTTGCAGGTCCTCATCCTTACCCTGAGATAGTTAGAGACTTTAATTCAGTAGTTGGTTCAGAATTGAAGTTACAAGCTAAAGATCAGATAGGAGCAGAACCAGACTATATAGTAGCTTGTGTTGGCGGTGGATCTAATGCCATGGGAATATTTTATCCATTTATAAATAGTAAAGACACAAAGTTAATAGGAGTAGAAGCAGCAGGCAATGGTTTAGAGACTGGAGAGCATGCAGCGCCACTTAATATAGGAACAGAAGGTGTACTTCATGGAATGAGGACATATTTGATGCAGGATGATCAAGGGCAAATACAAGAAACTCATTCAATATCTGCTGGTTTGGATTATCCAGGGGTTGGTCCTGAGCATTCATGGTTAAAGGATAATGGAAGGGCAGAATATGTTGCAGCAAATGATGAAGAAGCGCTTGATGCTTTTAAAGAGTTAACTCTAATTGAAGGAATTATGCCTGCTTTAGAAACAGCCCATGCTTTAGCTTATGTAAAAAAGCTAGCTCCCTCTTTAGATAAGGGAAAATCTATAGTTGTGAATATTTCTGGAAGGGGAGATAAGGATATAAATACTGTTGCCGATCTCGAAGGTATAGAAATTTAATGTCTAGAATTAAATCAATATTCTCTTCTTTAAAGGAAAGAAATAGGAAAGCTCTAATAGCTTACATAGTTTGTGGAGATCCAAATAATTCATCGACATTAGAAGCCATGGAATATATGGCCAAAAATGGAGTGGATATAATTGAAATTGGAGTACCTTTCTCTGACCCAATGGCAGAAGGCCCTTCTATTCAAAGAGCACATGAAAGATCCTTAAAAAATAATACTTCTTTAGAAAATATCTTAGCCTTAATTGGTGATTTTAGAAAAACTAATAAAACAGTAGGAATTGTCCTGATGGGTTATATGAATAACTTTGAATCCATGGGAGCAAAAGAATTCTCTTTAAAGGCATCTGAAAAAGGGGTTGATGGAATAATTGTAGTAGATATGCCGCCTGAAGAAAGTAATGAATTTACAGAACATACAAAATTAAATGATATCGATATCATTAGACTAATAGCACCTACAACTGAGAAGGAAAGAATACAAAAAATTTGTAATTCTGCTTCTGGCTTTATTTATTTCATTTCTTTAAAGGGAACAACAGGATCTGAAAAGTTTAACCCTATTGATGTCAAAGAAAATATTAAGCATTTAAATGAGATATCAACTCTGCCCGTTGTAATAGGTTTTGGAATAAAGGACAAAGAGACAGTCGAGTCTATAAAAGATTTATCTGATGGTGTAGTTGTTGGGAGTGCTTTAGTGGATTTATTGGGAACAAAAGGATTTGGAACTGACTTCAAAGAAAAGGTTAATGAACTTTCATCTGCTCTAGCAGACTAAATTATATGTCTAGTTGGTTCGACAAGATTTTACCCTCCTTCATAAAAAAAGGTTCTAAACAGAAATCTTCAATACCTGAGGGTTTATGGAGAAACTGTTCTTCTTGTTCTGCAGTTCTTTATGTGCCTGATTTAGAAACAAATCTCTTTGTTTGTAATAAATGTGATCATCACATCAGGATAGGTGCAAGGAAGAGGTTAGATATTTTCTTAGATGAAGACAATAGAGAGGAAATGCTTGGCAACCTAACACCAACTGATTGGTTAAAATTTAAAGACACAAAAAAATATAAAGAAAGAATTAATGAAGCTAAAAATAACAGTTCTGAGAATGAAGCTTTAATTGTAATGAAAGGAACCTTAAATAGAAGTCCGATTATTGCTGCTGCCTTTGAGTTTAGGTATATGGGCGGCTCCATGGGATCCGTCGTTGGAGAAAAGTTCGTTCAGGCAATTGAGGAGTCCATTAAACAAGGCTTGCCTTTTGTCTGCTTTTCAACCAGTGGAGGTGCAAGAATGCAGGAGTCTCTTGTTTCTCTATATCAGATGGCCAAAACTTCAGCTGCAATTAAAAAATTGAAACAATCTAAAAGTCCTTATATTTCTATAATGATTGATCCAATTTATGGAGGAGTATCCGCAAGTTTAGCTATGTTAGGAGATATTAATATTGCTGAGCCTAGAGCTTTAGTAGGGTTTACAGGGCCAAGAGTTATAGAAGATACCCTAAAAGTGACTCTTCCTGAAGGCTTTCAGAAAAGTGAATTTCTACTGGATCATGGAGCTATAGATATGATAGTTCATAGAAGAGACCTTAAAGAGACCACCTATAGGCTTATAAATAAACTTCAGAAGAATTAATAAAACTGATGAAATCTTATATTGATTGGCTTGAAAAAATTCAAAGCTTAACTTCAAGAGTAGTTAAACCGGATTTATTTAAAACAAAGGAAGTCCTTGATCAAATATGCCATTTTTCTTCTAACACAAAAGTGATAGTAGTTACTGGAACAAATGGAAAAGGTTCGACAATAGAGTTAATAACGCAAATGCTTATGAATAATGGAAAAAAAGTTGGCACTTACACTTCTCCTCACCTTTTTGAGTTTAATGAAAGAATAAGAGTAAACGGAATAAAAGTAACAGAAGAGGAAATTGTTGAGGAATTTGAATCTATAGAGAAACACAAAGGTAGGCATGAACTTACTTTCTTTGAATATTCTACTCTTGCGGCTTTATCTGTCTTTTCGAAGAAAGACTTAGACTATTTGGTTCTAGAGGTAGGAATTGGAGGAAGATTAGATACGGTAAATATAATGAATGCTGATATTTCTATAGTAACAAATATAGATCTGGATCATCAAAAATGGCTGGGAGAAGATGTGGATTCTATAGGTAAAGAAAAGTCGGGAATATTTAGGAAGAAAAAACCTGTGGTATTGGGCAGCAATATGCCTTTATCAGTTTTTGAAACTGCAAAAGAGCTTTCTTGCCCTACTTATGTACTTGGAAATGAATTTAGCATCCAAAAACAAGGCTTAATTGTTGAGTACAAGGGTTCTAAAAATTCACATAGATCAACCTCTTTTTCTCTTAGAGAGGATTATGTCTACCTTGATAATTTAGCTATAGCTATTACTACCCTAGATCTTTTGGGAGAGAACATAAACTTTAATTTTTTAAAAATTACTGAACAGAGTAAATTGCCAGGCAGATGTGAATTTTTTGAGGACAGGTACCTAATGGATGTAAGTCATAATCCATCTTCTGTTTCATTCCTTAAAAATTATCTAACAACAAGCTTGTTTGATGGGAAACGTATTTTTGCAGTTTTAGGAGTAAATGAAGAAAAGGATGTTCATGGGATGATTAGAGAGCTAGAAGATAGGGTGTCAGAATGGTTTATAGCAGAACCTAAAATGAGCCAACCTTTAAAAAAAGAAAACATATCTCAGATTTTGTGTAAAACAGGAAGCAAATTTACCCTTTGTGATGGTGTCTCTGAGGCTTTTGTAAAGGCGGACTCTTTTGCTGATAAGGAAGCTATAGTTTTGGTGTTTGGATCTTTTTTTACAGTCAATGAAGCTTACTTTCATTTAAAGAAAATAAGACAAGCATCTTAAAGATATGAAGATAAGATTAATTCTATTGCTTGTGATAATTATGATTTTCAGCTCATCTTTTTTCATAAATCAGTCTTTTGAGAAAAGTGATTTACCAAACATCACCATAAGCTCTCCATCAAAAGATTTAAGTTTTGAAGAAATTGATTTGAACTCAAGCGTCTATTTAGATGGAAGTAGCCTAGAAAATATAAACTTTGATGAAACAAAGGGTGGGGTTAACTACAAAGGGTTTTTATCAATCTTTATAGAAAATTATGAAAATTTTAGTAAAGCAGAAGAAAAAGCATCCCTTTTAATTGAAAAGGGGTTTAAGGCTTATATTAAGCCTTCTGACTCAGATAATTCTTATGATTTGCTTGTTGGTCCTTACGTGAATAAAGCAGACTTGAAAGAAGATCAAGAAAGGCTTGGTAAATTAATCCAAGTAAATAGCTCCATAGTAGATTATTCTTATTAGTATGTTTTATATAGATATTGTTAGTTCCATTTTTTTAGTATCTTTTTCCGTTTTGGGTTTAATTAGAGGGTTTTTTAATGATCTATTCTCAATATTATCTTGGGTGTTATCTTTATTAGTAAGTTGGTACTTTTCTCCTCAACTACTTATTTATCTATCAGATTTTATATCTAACGCCCAAGCTCTTAAGATAATTTCTTTTGTTTCAGTATTCTTATTGTCTTTTGTATTAATAAGAGCTATTGGTAACTTACTCTCTTCTTTCGTCTCTGCTATTGGTTTAGGTATTTTTGACAGACTTTTAGGAATTATTTTTGGAACTTTAAAGTCCATAGCCATTATGACACTGATAATATTTCTGGTTGAGCCATTTATCTTTCAAGAGATATGGTGGGCTGAATCTTATACAGCTGAATACTATTCTTACGTTAAATCTTTTTTAGACTCTAATCTAGAAGATTGGGATAAATATCTTGATTTAATTCCAAACAAAGAGGGTGATCAATCACCCTCATCGGTATAAACTGTAAATATGTGTGGAGTTGTAGGAATAGTAAGTAGATCAGAAGTAGCGCCTATGATTTACGATTCTTTACTTCTGCTTCAGCATAGAGGTCAAGATGCAGCTGGCATAGCAACATCAGATTCAGAAAGCTTTCATCTCAGAAAACAACTAGGATTAGTTAGAGATGTTTTCAGAGAGCAACATATGCAATCTCTTAGAGGCTCTATGGGGATAGGGCATGTTCGCTATCCAACTGCTGGAAGTCAGGATAGAGAATTAGCCCAGCCGATGTATGTCAATTCTCCATATGGATTAAGTATTTCCCATAATGGGAACTTAACCAATGCTGAAGAGCTGAAGAGAGATTTACAAAAAAAAGATTTAAGGCATCTAAATACAGAATCAGATAGCGAAGTTCTTTTAAATGTTTTTGCTCATGAACTACAGAGTCAGGGTTCAATAAGGCCTGGGCATAAAGAAATATTTGCAGCTGTAAAAGCAACCCAAAAAAGAGTAAGAGGAGCTTATTCTGTCGTTCTTATGATTAATGGAATAGGGGTAGTGGGTTTTAGAGATCCAAACGGAATCAGACCACTTATCCTTGGATCCAAAGAAAATGATCTTTTGGGCCCAGATTATGTTTTAGCCTCAGAAAGTACAGTACTAGATGTATTGGGTTTTGATGTTGTTGATGATGTAAAACCTGGTGAAGCAATTTTTCTTGATGAAGCAGGAAATATGAAGAGAGAGGAATGCTCACCTAGAAGTACCCACACGCCATGTATTTTTGAATATGTTTATTTAGCTAGACCTGACGCAAAGATAGATGAGATTTCTGTGCATAAATCCAGAATGAGAATGGGTGACTTCTTAGCTCAAAAAATAAAAAAGACATTTTCTAATTTAGACATTGACGTTGTAATTCCAATTCCTGATAGCAGCACTACCTCAGCACTCCAATTAGCTATATCTTTAGGAAAAGAGTATAGACAGGGCTTTGTTAAAAATAGATATGTAGGAAGAACTTTTATAATGCCCTATCAAGAAAAAAGAGAAAAATCTGTTAGGCAGAAATTGAATCCAATAGACTTTGAATTTCAAGGAAAGAATGTCCTTTTAGTAGATGATTCAATAGTAAGAGGAACAACCAGTAGACAAATCATACAAATGGCACGACAGGCAGGAGCAGAAAAGGTGTATTTTGCTTCAGCCTCTCCAGCTATTAGATACCAAAATGTTTATGGAATAGATATGGCAGCAACTACTGAGCTTGTTGCACATAATAGATCAGAGGAAGAAATAAGAGACTTTATAGGAGCAGATGAGCTTATCTATCAAGACTTAGAAGATCTAATAGAAGCTGTTAAATACGGAAATCCCAATATAGAGGAATTTGAATGCTCAGTCTTTAATGGTGAATATGTCACTTCAGACATAGATCAGATCTATCTCAAAAAGTTAGAAGAAAACAGATCTGACTCCAAAAAAGTAAAAAGTTAGCTCTTAACTGTCTCTATTGTAATAGTAGGCAATAGCGCGTTATTTGCAGCATCTTTATAAGACGATATCTGGTGAAAGTTTAAATAACGATAGACCTCAGGTCCCATAGTGTTCACTTCTTTCATATAATGCTGATATTCTTCAATTGTTGGAAGATAACCCAATATAGATGAAATTGCTGCTAACTCTGCAGAGGCTAAAAATACATTTGCTCCATCTCCTAGTCGATTAGGAAAATTCCTAGTGGAAGTAGAAATCACAGTAGAATTAGATTCTACTCTTGCTTGATTTCCCATACATAAAGAACAACCAGGAGTTTCAGTTCTGGCACCTGAATCCTCAAAAATATCGTAGTAACCTTCTTCAGTTAATTGGTGTTTATCCATTTTAGTAGGAGGAACAATCCAAAGTCTTGTAGGGAGTTCATCTGATTTCTTAAGTAGCTCTCCTGCTGCTCTAAAATGACCAATATTAGTCATACATGAACCTATAAAGACTTCGTCAATATTTGTTTTCTGTACTTCTGATAGAGGCTTTATATCATCTGGGTCATTAGGGCATGCAAGAAGAGGTTCAGTAATTTCATCTAGATTGATTTCTATAACGGCAGCATACTCTGCATCTTCATCGGCTTCTAAAAGCTCTGGACTTTCCAGCCATTGCTCCATGGCTTGAGCTCTTCTTTCTAAAGTTCTTTCATCACCATAACCTTCGGAAATCAACCATCTCAATAAAACAATATTTGAATTCAGATATTCTCTTATCGGTTCTTCATTTAGTTTTATTGTGCATCCCGAAGCTGATCTCTCTGCAGATGCATCTGATAATTCAAAAGCTTGCTCAACTTTTAAATCCGGTAAGCCTTCTATTTCTAGACATCTTCCTGAAAATACGTTGACTTTACCTTCCTTCTCTATGGTTAATTGTCCAGTTTGGATTGCTGCATAAGGGATTGCATTAACTAGGTCCCTTAAAGTTATACCTGGTTGAAGATTTCCTGTAAATTTAACTAAAACTGACTCCGGCATGTCTAAGGGTATAACTCCTAGGGCAGCTCCAAAGGCAACCAATCCAGAACCTGCAGGGAAGCTTATACCAAGAGGAAATCTAGTATGAGAGTCTCCTCCTGTTCCAACTTTATCTGGAAGAAGCATTCTATTAAGCCAAGAATGTATTATTCCATCTCCCGGTTTGAGTGAGATTCCTCCTCTATTTTGAATGAAATCGGGGAGAGTATGTTGTGTCTCTATATCCACAGGTTTGGGATATGCAGCAGTATGACAAAAGGACTGCATCACTAAGTCTGCAGAGAAGCCCAAACATGCTAACTCTTTTAATTCGTCTCTAGTCATTGGACCAGTAGTGTCTTGACTTCCAACAGTATTCATTCTGGGTTCACAATACATGCCTGGTCTAACGCCTTCTATACCGCAAGCCCTTCCCACCATTTTTTGCGCCAAAGTGTAACCTTTTTTGCTTGGCTCGGGCTCTTCTGGTCTCGCAAAAATAGTTGAACTTGCTTTCTTAAGTGATTCTCTTACTGAATCTGTAAGGTTCCTTCCTATAATAAGTGGAATTCTGCCTCCGGCTCTGACCTCATCCAACAAAGTAGGACTTTTATGTTTAAATTCAGCGATGATTTCTTGTGTTTCAGACATCAAGATTTTTCCTTCATGAGGATAGATATCTAAGACATCTCCTAAATTTATTTTGCTTACATCACATTCAAAAGCTAAAGCCCCTGAATCTTGAAGTGTATTGAAGAAAATGGGTGCGATTTTTCCTCCTATACAAATTCCACCAGACCTTTTATTTGGAATATAAGGTATGTCATCTCCTATATGCCATAAAAGAGAGTTAGTTGCAGATTTTCTAGAAGACCCTGTACCAACAACATCACCAACAAAAGCTACGGGTAATCCAGATTCTTCGAGTTCATTTATTTTATCTATAGGGTTTTTAAAGTAAGTATTTTTAAGCATTGAGAGAGCGTGGAGGGGTATATCTGGTCTCGACCATGCTTCAGTAGCAGGAGAAAGATCATCTGTATTAATTTCTCCATCTACTACAAATGCAGATGCTTTTATTAATTCGGGTACTTCTGGTTTATTTGTAAACCATTCTCCTTCTGCCCAAGAATCTATGACTTTTTTCGCTCTATCATTGGATTTTGAAAGGTCCAAAACATCATGCCTTGCATCAAAAATTAGTAAAGTATTTGATAAAGCATCTACAGCTATATCTCCAACTTCATCATCTTCTAGCAGCTTTACTAGTGGTTCAATGTTATAGCCTCCAAGCATAGTTCCGAGAAGTTTAGTAGCTTCTGATCTGTCTATAGAAGAAACTTTTTCAGTTCCTAGGGCTATTTCATTTAGAAAGGCTGCTTTGACATAAGCAGCTTCATCTACTCCAGCTGGAACTCTATTTGTAAGAAGATCTAAAAGTAATGACTCTTTTCCTTCTGGAGGGTTTTTTATTAATTCTACAAGATCAGCAACTTGTTCCGCATCCAGTGGCAAAGGCGGTATTCCTTGTTCTAATCTCTCTTTTAAATGATTTTCGTAGTCTTTAAGCATAATTTGGCGCGCATTTTATCATAAAAGTTGCTTTGAGATTTCCTGCAGATATATTATGTAAATATATGGAAAGAAAAATTAAAACCCCTTGTGTAGGCATTTGTTCTACAACTTATGGAGATGAAGTTTGTAGAGGTTGCAAGAGGTTTCAGCACGAAGTAATTCAATGGAATTCATACTCTGATCAACAAAAAGAAATAGTTTGGAATAGATTAGAAGCTTTAAAAGTTCAAATCATGAAAACTAAATTTAACATCATTGATGAATCTAAGCTTAAGTCTTCTCTCGATACTTATAATATTAATTATTACTCAGCAGTAGATCCTTTTTGTTGGGTTTTTGATTTGTTTAAACAAGCCAGCCAATCCATTAAAGATTTTGAAGAATTTGGATTGAAATATTTGTTAGAAGAAAAAATAAGCCCCGAAGAAATTAAAAAGAACTTAGAAGAAGAACTATTCGTTTTATCAGAAGCTCATTATCAAAGGTACTTTAAATTAGAAGAGCATTTTCGTGAAAAGCCATAACGACAATATATTACTAAAATCAACTCCTAGAGAATGGATAGAAAAAGCTAAAGAATCTCTTGAAATTCTTCTTATAGATCATGCCTTATGTGAAAAGAAAGCAGCAACTACAGCTTTAACATTAATCAATCGATATCCGGAGTTAATTCAATTCCATAAACGACTTTCTGCATTAGCAAGAGAAGAGCTTCTTCATTTTGAGCAAGTTTTACGTTTGCTATCTAGTTATGGATTTAGGTATCGAAATATGAAGTCTAGCTCTTATGCAAAAACTTTAAATTCGTACGTTGCAGATAAAGAACCAGATAAACTAAAAGATCAGTTATTGGTTTGTGCTTTGATTGAAGCTAGGTCATGTGAAAGGTTTTCAGCGCTAGTTCCTTTCGTGCCAGATAAGATCTCAAAACTCTACTTAAAATTGCATGATGCTGAACTTAGGCACGCCTCTCTTTACTTGGACATGTATTCTGAAATATTTAATGAACCTTGGACTCCAAGGATAAAACGTTTATCAAAAATTGAATCTAAATTGATAACCAAAAAAGACTCAGTATTCAGATTCCATAGCGGTGTCTAATACCTAGCTAACCACAATAAAATCTTCCCAGTTCGTGGTATAGCGAGGGGAGTGCATATGTCTTTTCATTGACCAATCTTTTTTTATTCCTTGGGATGCAAAGTTGACCTTTCCTATTCCAGTTGAATTGATCCTATCTATAGTCTTCATTAGTGTAATATCCTTTTCGTTTCTATTTTTTCTTATAAACATATCCGATTGCGAAACTCCTTTATCGTAAAAATCACTTAGCATCACCCCGGCCTTTATAAAGTTTATATTCTTTTTGAATAGTCTCTCTGTGATCATTCTAGTTACATAAAGAATATCTCGTGTATCGTTTGTTGGTATGCTTAGTTTATAGCTTAATATATTGCTGTATTGTTGATCTTGCTTTCTAAAAGGATTGGTTCTCATAAAAACAGAAACCATCTTACAAAACTGATTTTCTTTTCTAAGTTTTTCACAGGCCCTAACAGAATAATCACTGACGGCTTCACTAATATCTACCAACTTATTTATTTTTCTACCAAATGTTCTACTTACTACAATCTGCTTTTTTGTATTAGGTTTTTCCTCTAAACCTATACAGGGGATACCTTGTAGTTCCATTACAGTTCTTTGAAGAAGAATCCCAAACCTAGTTCTTATTAGCCTTGTATCAGCATTGATTAGATCTAGTGCAGTTCTAATTCCTATTCTATTGAGTTTTTCATTTAACCTATATCCAACTCCCCAGATCTCACCTACAGGCATTATCTCTAGCAATTTCTTTTGTCTATTCTTATCTGATAGGTCGACCACACCATTTGTTTTAGGGTATTTCTTTGCTCCATAACTTGCAGCTTTTGCTAGAGTTTTTGTTGGACCTATACCAACTCGAACAGGCATCCCTGTCCATTTCATGACCGTAGACTTGCATGAGTAACCAAAGTCTTCAAGGTCCATATAAGAGCTGACTCCTGTTAAATCAAGAAACGCTTCATCTATACTATATATTTCAGTTTTAGGTGCTAAATGTTCCAATGTTTGCATGACTCGCATAGATATGTCTGCATACAATTCATAGTTAGACGAAAATGCAACGCCCTTGTTCTTTTGTAGATGATTCTTGACTTTAAACCAAGGTTCACACATTTTTATACCTATCTCTTTTGCTTCTTTAGATAATGCAACTACACAACCATCATTGTTAGATAAAACAATTATGGGTTTGTTTTTTAGATCAGGTCTAAAAACTCTTTCACAGGATGCATAAAAGCTATTGCAATCAACCAGAGCGTAAGTCATTTCAATAGATATTGATAGCTGCTATGACGGTTCCTGCAAGCTCCAGCTCTTCATCTTTATTTATTTGTATAGGTTTGTATTTGGGGTTCTCAGACATTAGGCATATTTCTGGTTTTAAAATTAGACGTTTACAAGCAAATGAACCATTTATTGCAGCAATTACTATATTTTTATGTTTGGGTTCAATACTTCTATCAACGATTAGTAGGGCGCCGTCTCCTATATTTGCATTTATCATAGAATCACCTTTGACTCTAACAAAGTAAGTAGAAGCGGAGTTTTTAATTAAATATTCATTTAAATCTATTGATCTTTCTACATAATCATCTGCTGGACTTGGCCAACCAACACGTACTATATTTGAGAAATAAGGCATCTCTCGATGAGTCAGCTCTCCGTCTTTGGCGTCTCCCAAATAGTCAATATTCATAAGGGTTTTATAAGATTAATACTGTATATATATACAGTACAATTAAAGGCTAAGTTTGTAAAGCTTTTCACCTAATAATGTTAAGGTAATATATTGTTTAAACGGAGAGGGTATGAAAACTTGGACAATATTTT
>CACOMS010000021.1 GCA_902628375.1 uncultured SAR86 cluster bacterium
AAGATAATAGGATTTATTCTTTATAAAGCTCTCCCTCAGAAGTTCATTCTTAGCCTTACTTCAATAGAGTTTTTCTTAAGAAGCTTAGCTTTAGAAGTTGCTGAAACTTTAACAATAAATCGTTCATATAAGTTCTTGTTCTTTTGTGGTCTCTTAGCCTCTTTAGCAGGTGGCATAGAGGCAGCATTTGCTATCATATTCGATACCTACTTTTGGGATTTAGATACAAGGCAAATGCAAATTAGAGGAGCTTGTATATATATTTCACCTGTAATAGCTATATTTTTAGCCCCTTTCTTATCAGATAAATTTGGAAAGAAAAATACGGTAATGTCGATATGGGCATTCCAAATTATTTTTGCAGCATTACCTTTTGCTTTAAGGTATATAGATCTTACTTATGGAACTTCTCTATTTCCATCTAATGATAGTGCTTATTTATTACCTATTCTTTGTATCCACGTTGTAATAAATGTAGCTGCAGGAATTATTGTATTTGCTACTTTAGGTTCAATGGTTATGGATCTAGTAGAAGATATTCAACTAAAAACAGGAAGACGAGAAGAAGGGATATTGTTTTCTGCAAGATCATTTGCTGATAAAGCTGTAAGTGGCTTTGGTTTGACTCTAGGAGGCATTCTCTTATCCCTTATTTCTTGGCCTTCAGGACAAGAAATTCGAGAGATATATGATGATCAAGTCCCTATAGAGGTATTAGCAGATCTAGCTTTTTGGTATATACCAATTTGTGTTTTTGCATTTGGTACAGCATTATTGATGGTCAGGGGTTATTCTCTGAAAAGAGAAGAACATGAACAAAATATAGCCAATCCTGATACTAAAGTCTGGAAAGGTTAAATAGTTATCTAAAACTTAACTTTTTCTGAGGTTATAATAAGTTTAGGAAAAAAGATGTCAGTTTGCGAGACAATAGAAAGCTCTTTAAACACAGTATTAGAACCTAGTCATTTAGAGGTTCTAAACGAAAGCTTTATGCATAATACAGAGCCAGGTGCAGAATCTCATATTAGAATTATTGCAGTATCTATTAAGTTTAATGAGCTAAGTTTAGTTAGAAGACATCAACTTATTTACAAAGAGGTTAATGAGCATCTAGAAGGCCCTGTACATGCTATAACCCTTCATACTTTCACGCCTTCTGAATGGGAAGAAAAAAATAAAGAAGCAAATCCTTCACCTGATTGTCTTGGTGGAGGTTCTGAAGAATCCAAGTGAATGAACAAACTTCCATATTAGCTCTATATAAAGTAGTTAAGATAGACGACGTTGATTATCTAAGAAGAGATATAGAAAGACTTGCATATAAAGAAAAATTGCTAGGTACTATCTTCATTACCTCCGAAGGAATAAATGGAACTCTTTCAGGAAAAAAAGATTCATTAAACAAGTTATTCACTTTAATTAATGATAAATACAAACTTGAATTAGATGCTTTCAATTGGTCTAAGTCATCTAAGGAACCTTTCAAAAGACTAAAAGTTAAACAAAGAGAAAATCTACTTCCTCTTGAAGGGGATTTTGATTTATTTAAAGAAAGAGGTGTTCATATAGAACCAGAGGATTGGAATGATTTAATACAATCTGAAGATACTTTATTAATAGATGTTAGAAATAAATACGAAACAGATATAGGCACTTTTAAAAATAGCGTTATCCCTGATACTGGTAATTTTGTTGATTTCCCTGAATTTATTAGAGGCCTGCAACCAAAAACTAAATCTAAGAAAATAGCTATGTTTTGTACAGGTGGCATTAGGTGTGAGATTGCATCATCATTCTTAGTCAAAGAAGGTTTTAATGAGGTTTATCAGCTAAGAGGAGGGATCTTAAATTATTTAGATAAAGTTGATGAATCAGATCAATTGTGGAGAGGAGATTGTTTTGTTTTTGACGAACGAGTATCAGTAGATCAATCCTTGGAACAAGGGTCTTTTATACAGTGTTTTGGTTGTAGAAGACCTCTCTCTGAAGAAGATACTAAAACACAGGAATATGTAAAAGGAGTTAGTTGCTCCTATTGTTATGAGATTTCTAGTGATCAGGACAAGGAAAGATTTGCACAAAGACAAAAACAAATTGAATTATCAGAACAAAGAGGAGAGAAACATATGGGTGTTTCTCAAAGGAAAATAGATGCTTAAGATAATTAAATTCCTATCTTCTTTTATTACTTCGGCTCCTAAGCTGGTTATTTTTGTTTTATGCTTCTTTTTTGCTCTAGCTTCATTGTCTATCAATGATTTTAAAATGGATGCATCTTCAGATTCTCTGGTATTAGAAAATGATGAAGATCTGAAATATTACAGAGAAATTAATAAAGCTTATGCTGCAAGTGATTTTCTTGTAGTTATCTTTACACCAAATAACAATTTATTCGAACGCGAAACAATTCAAGAGGTTCGTGAAATTGTCTCTGATTTTGAATCTATAGACGGAGTCAATTCTGTTTTAAGTTATTTAGATGCTCCTTTGTTATTTAGTCCCAAGATGGAGATGACAGAGTTAGCTAATAACCTGAGAACAATTGAAGATGAACAAGTTGATTTGAGATTAGCTAAAAAGGAGTTCAAAGAAAGCCCTTTATATTCTGAATTATTAGTTAGCAGAGACTCCTCTTCGACTGCTATTCAGTTAACCCTTGATTTTGATCCAGAATATAGTGGTTTAATTGATACAAGATATGAACTTAATGAATTAATTAATAATACCCAAGAGGACCAATTAAGAAGATCTTTATTAAATGATTTAGAGATAGTTAACTTAAAAATTGATCAAATAAATGAAAATGAAGCTCAAAAGCGTGACGTTCTAGTTTCAGAAGTCAGATTAACCATGGAGAAATACGCAGACTTTGGAAGTTTATTTCTAGGCGGGACTGCAATGATAGCTTCAGACATGATGTCTTACGTTCAAAACGATCTAAATACATTTGGATTAGGTGTTTTTGTTCTATTTCTTATTTCTTTATCAATTGTTTTCAAAAATTTTAGGTGGGTTGCTATACCTTTACTGTGTAGTGCAGGAATAACTTTTTTAGTTATCGGCTTACTTGGATTATTAGATTGGAGAGTAACCGTTGTCTCTTCTAATTTTGTAGCGCTATTGTTGATTATCTCAATATCACTATCCATTCATTTAATAGTTAGATATCAAGAAGTTGCTTCAAGAGGAACATTAACTAAACAAAAAGAACTAGTAGCTCAGACCTATAAAGAAATGTTTTTGCCTTGTTTATATACAGCACTGACAACAATGGTAGCCTTTGCGTCACTTTCAGTAAGCGATATAAAACCAGTTATAGATTTTGGAAAGATGATGGTTTTGGGTATAGCAGTAGCCTTTATCTTTATTTTTACTGCATTACCTTCACTTATGTCATTAATAAAGATAAATGACTCTGATACAACAAAAGATTTTAAGCATAGCGCAACGCTTCGTTTTTCTACCTTAACCTCGAAATATGGAAATCAAATTCTAGTTTTGAGCTCTATTCTCTTGATAGTAGCTTTAATAGGAATCAATAAACTTACCGTTGAAAATAGATTTATAGATTACTTTAAAGACAATACTGAAATTTATAGGGGAATGGAGTTGTTAGATAGGAAGCTTGGAGGAACAGCTCCACTTGATCTGATTATTAATGCTCCAAAAGAAATTGAAATAGATGAAGATTATGAAGATTTCGAAGACGATTTTATAGATGATTTTGGTGATGAAGCAGAATCTAGCGGTTATTGGTGGAATACAGTTAATATAAAAAAAATTGAAGAGATTCATGACTACTTGGAAGATAAAGAAGAAATAGGAAAAGTTTTATCAGTTGCTAGTGGAATTAAGGTTGCTGAGGAACTCAAAGATGGATCAGAGTTATCTGAACTTGACTTAGCACTAGTTAAAAACCTTCTCCCTGAAGATATAAAAGAAACATTACTAGGTGCGTATATAAGTGAAGATGAGAACCAAGTAAGAATATCAACTAGAGTCTTAGAGACCAGCAGAGGTTTAAATAGAAATGATCTACTGTCATCTATAGAAAAGGATCTTAAAAAGGAATTTAAACTTGAAGAAGATCAATTTAGATTAACTGGGTTAGCTGTTTTATATAACAATATGTTGCAAAGCTTATTTTCTTCTCAGATTAAAACAATAGGAATAGTCTTTGGAGTCATCTTCTTAATGTTTATTGTTTTGTTTAGATCAGTTTATCTGGCTCTAATAGGAATGACGCCCAATCTACTTGCGGCGACAGTCGTTCTTGGCTCCATGGGTTTGGCGAAAATACCTCTAGATATTATGACTATAACTGTTGCTGCTATAAGTGTTGGAATGGCAGTTGATAATACAATTCACTATATACATAGATTTAAGATTGAATTTAGAGAAACAAATAACTACGAACAGTCTATGATTAATAGCCATAGAACAATTGGAAGAGCTATGTTTTATACATCATCTACAATTATCTTTGGCTTCTTAGTATTAGTCGTTTCTAACTTCAATCCAACTGTCTATTTCGGAATTTTTGTATCTTTAGCAATGTTTATGGCATTGATAGGAGCTTTGACTTTATTACCTAAATTATTGATAGTATTCAAACCTTTAGGAAAAGAAACCAGTAAGGAGTAATGATATGGGACCATTAAAAGGGATAAAAATAATAGAAATGGCGGGCATAGGCCCTGGGCCATTCTGTGGAATGGTTTTGGCAGATTTAGGTGCTGAAGTTATAAGAGTTGATAGGGCTTCAGCCAAAGGCACTGGTTCTAGACAAGAAGCTTCTAATAGAGGAAAAAAATCCATTGCAGTTGATCTTAAATCTAAAGAAGGGGTTGAGATTGTTCTTAAATTAGTACAAGAAGCAGATGCTATTTTTGAGGGGTTTAGACCTGGCGTTATGGAAAGATTAGGACTGGGACCAGAAGAATGTATGGAATTAAATGAGTCTATAGTTTATGGAAGAATGACTGGTTGGGGGCAAGATGGACCTCTGGCCAATGCTGCTGGTCATGATATAAATTATATTTCTCTTTCAGGAGCTCTTGCAGCTATTGGTAGGCCAGGCTCTCCACCTGTACCTCCTTTAAACTTGATAGGTGATTTTGGAGGCGGTGGAATGTTATTAGCCTTAGGATTAGTTTCTGCTTTATTAGAATCTAAGCAATCAGGAAAGGGCCAAGTAGTGGACGCAGCAATGACTGATGGCTCCGCTCTATTAATGACAATGATTTATACAATGCAATCTTCTGGCTTTTGGAAAGATTCAATGGGTTCCAATATGTTGGATGGCGGTGCTCATTTCTATGACACTTATGAATGTAGTGACGGAAAGTTCATTTCTTTAGGCTCAATTGAACCTCAATTCTATAAGTTACTTTGTGACTTAGCTGGTTTTGATGTCAATTTGTCTTCAGATCAGATGTCTAGAGATGGCTGGCCCGAAAAGAAAAAAGCAGTTAAAGAAATTATTCTTACAAAAACTAGAGAAGAATGGTGTCAAATTATGGAAGGAACTGATGTTTGCTTTGCTCCTGTTCTGAATATGGAAGAAGCTCCAAATCATCCTCATAACAAAGCAAGACAAACTTTTATAGAATTAGAAGGGGCTACTCAACCAGCTCCTGCTCCACGATTTTCAAGAACTAATCCAGAGGTTCAATCATCTCCTTCTTTAGTAGGAGAACATACGGATGAGATTCTACAAAGTTTAAATTTAGGTGCTGATGAAATAGAAAAACTTAAAACATCTGGCAGCGTAGCTTGAGTAAGATAACTTTAATAACAAATGATGATTGCCCTTTATGTGACAAGGCTAAAGAAGAATTAGACCTTGTAGGTGCAGAAATAAAACTAAAGGAAGTAAATATTTATGAAATTAGAGAATATCATGAAAAGTATTGGGATAAGATACCAGTCTTAAGGAGTGGAGATAAAGAGTTATTGTGGCCTTTTAGCGCCCAAGAAATTGAAAAATTCTTAGCACTCTAATCTAAAAAAATTCATACTATTCATATACATAGAGTCTATTACTTCATCCTCATGTTCTTTTCTATTTTTACATATCTCTTTGCAGATAATGGGTAAGTATTCAGGTTTATTAGTTCGTTTATTCTTTAATTCGGGAATTCTTGGTATTAAATAAGGAGCATCAGTTTCTATCATCAATCTATTTAGAGGAATTTCATTAATTAGTTCTTTCAGATGAAATCCTCTTCTTTCATCTAATACCCATCCAGTAATGCCTATATAAAAATCCATATTCAGATAATCAAATAATTCATCCTTAGTCCCAGTAAAACAATGAATTACTTTGTCAGGGAGTTTATCTGATATTGGTTTTACCATTTCCATAAATTTCTTATGTGAATCTCTGACATGCAGAAATAATGGAATTTTTTCCTCAATCGAGAATTCCAAGTGTGCTTCGAAACTTATTTGTTGCTGATCTGGAGTAGAGTAATTTCTATGAAAATCTAGACCCGTTTCTCCTAATGCCTTTACTTTATCGTTCTTGAAAAGTTTTTTTATTTCAGAAAAGGTTTCGTTGTTAAAAGTTTTTGCTTGATGCGGATGTATTCCAGCTGTACAAATTAGATCAAATGAGGATTGTTCACATATTTCTATAGCCTTAATGCTTTCCTCTAGATCTGTCCCAGTTATACTCAATTTATCTACACCATTCTCAAATGACTTTCTTAGTATATTTTCTAAGTCTTTAAACAATGATGGATGAGTTAGATTTACACCAATATCAAAATATTTACCTTTCATTGTCTTCTATTTTACTCAATTTGATTATGAGATTGATTCCTATTTATAAATAAATAAAACTGAGGATATATAATTCATAATTAATTCTCGGGGAAAATTAAATGATTAAAAGAATAGGTATTTTCTTAGGAATCACGTTTATTGTTTCTATTTTAATAATATCTCAGACTACCTTAAGCAATTTTATTTGGCTTATTCAAGCAGACATGCCAGTAACTTTAGTCATGATAGTAACTAAGTTATTTGAAGATGTCTTGAGAATGATGGTCATAGTTTTTCCTATTATATTCATTGTAAATTTAGTCTTTTTCCTAGTTGCTATGATGATCAGTAGATATACATCACTTGGTAAAAAAAGAGCATACGCTTTGTCAGGAGGATTAGGATTGTTCTTGATCTCAGTAGGAATACCTTTTTTTGCAGAGGGTATTTATGGATTAACAGGTGCTAGATCTGTCATAGGAAAAATAACATTTACATTAATTGGTCTTTTAGGTGGTTTTCTTTTTGGAAGACACTTGGATAAATCTAAACTGGAGACATCATGAAAAATTATAAAGTCTTTTTATTTTTTTTAGTCATATCATTTTCATCTTTTATATTTGCAAAGGAAAATTCTCACTCTTTCAATGTAAGTGTAATTGCTGAGGGATTAGATCACCCTTGGAGCTTAGTTTTTATTTCAGATGATGAAATTCTAGTAACAGAAAAAACTGGAAAAATTAGGATAATTAAAAATGGTAGATTATTAGACGAGACATTAAAAAATGTACCTAATTCTCTATTTGCAGGTCAAGGTGGACTTTCAGATATAGTTCTTCATCCTGAATTTAGTAACAATAGGACAATCTTTCTTTCTTTCTCAGAAATACATCCATCTAATAAAAGATTAAGTACCTTAACAGTTGTAAAAGCTAAGCTTAATGGCTATGCACTAGAGGATGTTGAGGAAATATTTAAAGCAGATCCTTATAGAACAGCACCAGCCCATTTCGGGGCAAGACTTCTTTTTCTTAAAGACGGCTCTTTATTAATAACATCTGGAGATGGATTTAATTTTAGAGAAAAAGCGCAGGATTTAGATAATCATTTTGGAAAGGTAATTAGAATAAACGACGATGGATCTATACCAGATGATAATCCTTATGCAAATGGGAATATTACTAAAAGAAGTATTTATACTTATGGCCATAGAAATCAGCAGGGCTTAACTCTAAGCCTAGATAATTCACAAGTTTATCTTATTGAACACGGCCCTAGAGGGGGAGATGAATTAAATATTTTAGAGCCAAGTAATAATTATGGATGGCCCTTAATTACTTATGGAATTGATTACAGTGGAGCAACAATTTCTCCTTTTAAAGAAATGGAGGGATTAGAACAGCCTATAAAGTATTGGGTTCCATCAATTGCTCCATCAGGCATGACAACGTATAGAGGAGATAAGTTTCCAAACTGGAAGGGAGATATTTTTATATCTTCGATGATACCTGGTGAACTAAGAAGGTTAAAATTCTCTAAAGAAGGTGTTGAAGAAGAAGTATTAATTGATAATCTAGGAAGACTAAGGGGTGTGCATAATTCACCTGATGGCAATCTATTGATCATTTCTGATAGAAGTAATGCCAAAATATATAAAATATCACCAAAGTAAGGAGTTAGTATGGTATTAAAAGTTATAACAGTTTTAGTTGGCGCCTTCTTGTTGTTACAGTCAATGGGATGGATTCTAGATCCATCAGCTGCTGCTGCTGGTTTAGGTATGACCATTGTTGAAGGAGTAGGGGCAAATACCCAGATAGGAGATTTTACTTCTTTCTTTTTTACTGCTGGATTATTTGCTGTATTGGGAGCGATAAAAGAACAACATCTGTGGCTATATGGTTCAATAAGTTTACTGGGAAGCGCAGCGATATTTAGATTACTTTCAGTTTTCATTCACGGAACTGAACCTCTAGTTTCAGCAATAGTCTTTGAAGTATTAATTTCTGCATATTTATTAATACACATAGACTTTCTAAAAAAACAAAATAGTTAACTAACAATTTCTTGGTTGCTTATGATAAAGTTCCAAGAAATTTAAATAAGGAAATAATATGAAATTTGAAGGAACTAAATCCTATATTTCTACTGAAGATCTAAGCATGGCAGTTAATGCTTCAGTAGCTTTAGAAAAGCCACTTTTAATCAAAGGCGAACCTGGTACTGGGAAAACTATGTTAGCAGAACAAGTAGCAGAATCTTTAAACATGCCATTAATTGAATGGCACATCAAATCTACAACAAAAGCAAGACAAGGACTCTATGAATATGATGCTGTAACTAGGTTAAGAGACTCTCAATTAGGTGATGAGAGGGTAAAAGATATTTCGAATTACATAGAAAAAGGAAAGCTTTGGGAGGCATTTGCCTCTGAAGAAAGAGTAGTTCTTTTAGTAGATGAAATAGATAAAGCAGATATTGAATTTCCTAACGATTTACTTCAAGAAATAGACAGAATGGAGTTCTATGTTTATGAAACTAAAGAAACAATAAAAGCAAAAAATAGACCTATAGTAATCATTACAAGTAACAACGAAAAAGAACTACCTGATGCATTTCTTAGAAGATGCTTCTTTCACTATATAAATTTTCCTGATAGAGCAACCATGGAACAAATTGTTGCTGTTCATCATCCTAAAATTAAGAAAAAACTCGTAAAAGAAGCTCTGGATATCTTTTTTGATGTTAGAAAAGTCCCAGGACTAAAGAAAAAACCATCAACTTCTGAAGTAATAGATTGGTTAAAGCTATTAATGTCTGATGACCTGCCTGATGAGATTCTTAAAAACAGAGACCCTTCTAAAGCTATTCCTCCTTTATATGGCGCCTTAATTAAAAATGAACAAGATGTTCAATTACTTGAAAGACTAGCATTTATGGCAAGAAGAGAGGCAAATAATAATTCCCAATAATGTTTATTACTCTTTTTAATACCCTAAGATCAACAGGAGTACCTTGTACTTTAAGAGAACTCTTAGATCTTATTGGATGTGTCGATAAGAATTTAGCTTTTGGAAATATGGAAGAGTTTTACTATTTAAGTAGAGCTACTCTAGTTAAGGATGAAAAGCACTATGATAAATTTGATAGAGCTTTTGATATTTACTTTAAGGGAATAGAAAGCATAGATGACATTTTAGAAATGCTTATACCCGAAGAGTGGTTAAAGGCAGAATTTGAGAAATATTTAACCGAAGAAGAACTAGAGAAAATAGAATCCTTAGGTGGACTTGAAAAACTTTTAGATGAATTTAAAAAACGCATAGAAGAGCAAAAAGAAAGACACGAGGGTGGAGATAAATGGGTTGCAACCAAAGGCACTTCACCATTTGGAAATGAGGGTCAGAATCCAGAAGGAATTCGAGTAGGCGGAGAAGGCAAGCAAAAAAAAGCTGTTAAGGTTTGGGAATCAAGAGATTTTAAGAATCTAGATGATAGTGTTGAATTAGGTACTAGGAACATCAAAGTAGCCTTAAGAAGATTAAGAAAACTAATTCGAGATAGCGCCGAAGAAGAATTTGATTTAGATAACACAATTAGTTCTACAGCAAAAAAGGCTGGTATGCTGGATATTAAGTATAGGCCTGAAAAAAGAAATGCTGTGAAAGTCTTAGTACTCTTTGATGTTGGGGGCTCCATGGATCCCCATGTAAAGATTTGTGAAGAATTATTCTCTGCATGTAAAACTGAATTTAAAAATTTAGAATATTTCTATTTCCATAACTTTATTTATGAAACGGTTTGGAAAGACAATAGAAGAAGGCAAAACGAAAGAATCTATACCGAAGATATACTCCATAAATACTCTTCTGACTACAGAATAATCTTTGTTGGTGATGCAACCATGGCTCCTTATGAAATTACAAATCCAGGTGGCAGTATTGAACATTGGAACGAAGATGCTGGAGCTTCTTGGATGAAAAGAATAAGAGAAGTATATGAAAAAGTTATATGGTTAAACCCAGTACCAGAGGAACATTGGGAATACAGTGCCTCTGTAGAACTTACTAGGTCTCTAGTTGAGGATAATATGTTTCCTTTAACTATAAGAGGCCTAGAAGACAGTATGGCTTTCTTAAGTAAGTAAAGCCATTAAACCCTTCCAAAAATAATATTATTTCCAAATGAAAGCTTTATCTATAAAGAATCTAAAGAAAACTTACAAAGGCGGACTGGATGCTTTAAAAGGTATAGATTTAGATGTCGAAGAAGTCGATTTTTTTGCTTTATTAGGTCCAAATGGAGCTGGAAAATCAACCGCCATAAATATTATCAGTTCTTTAGTAACTAAATCATCAGGAAAAGTAGAGATATTAGGCATAGATATAGATCAAAATCACTCTTTAGCTAAAAAAGAATTGGGTGTGGTTGGACAAGAGGTCAATTTTAACCAATTTGAGAAGGTATCTAACATAGTTATCAATCAAGCAGGTTATTTTGGTTTAAGTAGAAAAGAAGCCAAAGAAAATGGAGAGTACTTCTTAAAAAGACTAGATTTATGGGATAAGAGGAATGAAGTAGGAAGAAACCTTTCAGGGGGCATGAAAAGAAGAGTTATGGTTGCGAAAGCATTGGTAAATAAACCCAAGCTTCTTATTCTGGATGAGCCTACAGCCGGCGTGGATATAGAACTAAGGCGATCTCTTTGGGATTTCCTTCAAGAAATTAACGAGCAAGGAACTTCTATTATTTTGACAACACATTATTTAGAGGAGGCAGAAAGGCTTTGCAGAAATATTGCAATCATAGATGAGGGTGAAATAGTTGAGAATACAACTATGGTCAATTTATTAGGAAAATTAGAAGTAGAAAGTTTTGTATTAGATATTGATAAATCTCTATCAAAAGGAGAATTAATAGAAGATAAATATCAGATCAAACTATTAAATGATAAACAGCTCTCAGTTACTCTTGAAAAAGGACAAAAATTAAACGATGTTTTCTCTTATTTATCTAAAAACCAAATATCAGTTTTAAGTATGAGAAATGAAACTGGAAGATTAGAGGAGCTTTTTATTAATTTACTAGAGGAAAGTAAGTAATGAGTAATCTAGAAAAATTAAGATCTCTATTTACCATTCTTAGAAAAGAAATGGTTAGATTTTTCCGAATCTATATACAAACTTTTATATCGCCAGCTATTGTCATAACACTTTATTTCATAATTTTCGGCAATCTCATTGGGTCTAGAATTGGACAAATGGGAGGCTTTAACTATGTTCAATTTATGGCACCTGGCCTTATCCTTATGTCAGTTATAACCAACTCTTATGGAAATGTAGTTTCATCATTCTTTAATGCAAAATTTACAAAAAGCATTGAAGAGCTTTTGGTTACACCTATTCCAAACCATATAATACTAACTGGATGGGTGGCAGGTGGAGTTGCTAGAGGACTATTAGTTGGGGTTGTAGTAACAGCAATCTCTTTATTTTTTACTGAAATAATAATCGAGAATATTGCTTTAACAGTTTTGGCTGTAGTTCTAACTTCAATACTTTTTTCTTTATTGGGTTTTTTAAATGCCTTTTTTGCTGAAACCTTTGACCATATAAGTATTGTTCCTAATTTTGTATTAACACCACTTATATATTTAGGGGGTGTTTTTTATTCCATACATTTACTGCCCGAGTTTTGGAAAAATATATCTTTAGTTAATCCACTAATGTATATGATTAATGCTTTCAGGCATGGAATGCTTGGAACATCAGACCTAGAAACTTTAGGATTCTCAGTAAATTTTGCAATATTTATGATGATTGTTTTTATTACAATTATCTATTCTGTTGCTTTATGGTTACTTAACTCTGGAAGAGGTATAAGAAGCTAATGAGTAAACAAGACATTACTTTTCCTTCAAACTACGATAAAACATTACTTATACCAATAGATAGAACCAGAGAAAGACAAAATTTAAATATAGAATGGAAAGACAGTTCCTTTTACGGAATAGATAAATGGACTTGCTATGAATTTTCTTGGTTAAATTTACAAGGAAAACCTATAAATAAAATTCTATATATTTCATATCCTTCTAATACTCCATTTTTTGTAGAATCTAAATCTCTTAAACTTTATTTATTTTCTTTAAATAACGAAAAATTCTCTTCTGAAGAAGAAATAGTTCGACTTATAAAGAAAGATTTAGAGGAGCTAGTTCAAGGGACTTTGACCTTGGAATTAACAAATAACGCAAAAATAATATCTCCAGACTTTCGTTCTATTGATTCATTGTGTGTTGAAATTCCAAGAAGTGTGGATGTAGATTCTAGTCTTTTGAAGGTCAAAGATAAAAATGTGTCTGTTAAATTAAAGACTAGTCTCTTTAGAAGCTTATGTCCGGTAACTGCCCAACCTGATTGGGCAGATATTTTCATAAAATACGAAGGCAAGGAAGTTAATGAAAAATCATTGCTAAGTTATCTAGTATCTTACCGAAACCATCAAGGTTTTCATGAGCAGTGCGTTGAAAAAATCTTTACAGACCTACTTAGTGTTTGTGAACCTAGATCTTTAATAATACAGGCTAATTTTTTAAGAAGAGGGGGCATAGAAATAAATCCCATAAGGTCTACAATAAACCCAGAATTAGATTTTATTAGAACGGCACGACAATGAGCATTATTTCAGTATACATAGGCTATATTTTTATAGGCCTAGGTTTATTATCTTTGAGTAAAAATTTCCTTTTACTCTTTTTAAAGTTGAGCTCAAAAATCTTATCCTCAACTTCCCTTAGAATATTTTTCTTTGTTATTTTAGGGATACTTATAGAGAGGCTTATTTTTCTACCTACTTGGTATGAAGAGTTTTGGAGAGTTGCCTTAGTTGTTATTTTGCTTTTAGAAGCTATAAATATAGTTATATCTTTTATCTTTCCTAACTTTATTAACAAACGGACTAAAGTTTACGAAGGGCAGATAGGTCTATTAGCAAGATTCTTAATCTTTTTATTTTTTATAATTCTTGCCTTGGGTTTTCTATTTAGGTTTTACATAGGCCCAGTTACCACTAGCCAAGATTGTAATTCAGATAATACGATTGATGTTTACTGTATTGTAAAAAATCCAGAAGATTTAGCAGAAACTCCAGATAACAATTATTTAATTATCTCTGAATTTGGAAGCATAGAGCCTTTAGGAGAAGTTACTCCAGGAAAGATTTCTCTTTTAGATTTAAATTCAAAAAAATTGGTCAATCTACCTATTAATCTAAAAGATAGAGAGTGGGGTGATGACGATTGTGAGATGCATCAAAAAGGCCTATTAAGTCCTCATGGAATTGATTTAGTACAAAGAACAGATGGAAGATATCAATTAGCAGTAGTAGATCACCTTAATCAAGAGTCAGTAGAAATGTTTGAACTTATAAAGCGAAAAAATTGGGAACTAGATTGGAAAGGATGCATTAAACCTTCTAAAGATAAGTATCTTAATGATGTGAGCTTAACAAAGGATGGAAACTTTTATGTATCTCATATGTACGATAGGAATACTGGTTATTTAGACTTTCTCCTAGTTTCCTTACTAAAGTATAAAACTGGATATGTTCTGTTTTGGGAAAAGGGTAAAGGATTTAAAAAGATCAAAGGAACGGAAGGAGCTATGCCTAATGGAATAGCATATGATGAAGAAATGGACATCTTATATGTTGTTCATAATTTAGGAGATCAATTAGTTGCAGTTAAACCTAATGAAAATAGGCTCCTAGCAAAGATAAATTTAAGTGGCCCAGATAATTTAATACTGAAAGATAAATCTATATGGGTTACAACTTTAGATCATGAAATTTTGGATCTAATACTAGAATGTGGAGTGGAGTATATAACTTGTAATTTACCTTTTTCCATCTATGAATTAGATAAATTCTCTTTAGAAAAGACACAGAGAATAAGTATTAAAAATTCAGTTTTTGGTTTAGCCACAGTAGCTCTACCTATAGAAGATAAAATCTGGCTGGGTTCTTTTCACTCAGATAGAATAGCGTCAGTTCAAATTAACTAGGAGAGATGGCAGAGTGGTCGAATGCGCTCGCTTGGAAAGCGTGTAAGGGTTAACCCCCTTCGAGGGTTCGAATCCCTCTCTCTCCGCCAGTTAAGTTCCACAAAAAGTTTGTTTAACAATTTGATTTTCTTTTGGTGCTAAAGAGTAATTTTCACTATCTTCTTGAAAAGAAAAAGGTGTTTCTAGAACTTTATTAAGTTGATGGAATAAAGAGAAGTCACCTTCATTAGCTGATTCAATAACTTCTTCAATTAAATGATTTCTAGGAATATATATGGGATTTATTGACTTCATTTTGTTTAAAATTGACTGTTTACTCTGGTCTTGAATTAATTTCTCCCATTTTTCTAACCACGAAGTAATGTCTTTATTGTTCTCAAAGAGGTTTAAGAAAGGTTTTGAGTCATTAAATTCTAAATAATAATTCAGAGATGAAAAGGTTTGAGTGTAATCTGTTTCATGAGACTTCATTAGGTTTAGCAGATCCTTAATGCTTTGTTCATTTTCTGTAATTTCAGATTCTAGGCCTACCTTAGTACAAAGAACCTGTAGAATTTTTGCATTTATATTTTCTACAAATTCCTGCATTACCCCTTCAACTTTTTCTTTTGCCTTCGACATATCTTGATCTATAAATTTCATAAGACAACCTGCTAGACAATACATATTCCAAAGGCAAATCTGGGGTTGATTGCCAAAAGCATATCTTCCTTGATGATCTATAGAACTAAAAACCTTCATGGGATCATAAGAATCTATGAAAGCACAAGGACCATAATCAATAGTTTCTCCAGGAATGGATATATTGTCAGTGTTCATAACACCATGAATAAATCCTATACCCATCCAGTCAGAAACCAAATCAGACTGTCTAGACGCAACACTTCTTAGGAATTCTAATGCCTTATTGTCAGAAGATTTAATTTCTTGGTAATGTCTATTAATAGAGTAATTTAAAAGCTTCTCAACATTATCCCAATCTTCTCTAGAGGCAAAATATTCAAATGTTCCAATTCTTATATGGCTTCTAGCTATTCTAGTTAAAATACCACCTGGTAAAATTGAGTCCCTCATTACCTTATCTCCTGTATCAATTGCACAGAGAGATCTAGTTGTAGGTATTCCAAGGTGAAACATGGCTTCACTAACTATATATTCCCTTATAACCGGACCTAATGCTGATCTACCATCTCCTTGTCTAGAAAATGGTGTTAAGCCAGAACCTTTTAATTGAACATCAAGTCTCCCATAATTTTTTGTGTCTAATTCCCCAAGTAAAACGGCTCTTCCATCACCTAACTGATTTACAAATGTTCCAAATTGATGTCCGGCATAACGTAAGCTTATTAAACTACTATTTTCGGGAGGCTCATTACCTGAAAAAATTTTTGCTATGTTTTTATTATCTATTTCTTTTATTCCTAATTCTTTAGCTAATCTAGAATTGAATGCTATGACTTTGGGATCTGAAACAGGAATAGGCTCAACCTTTTCATAAAAAATATCAGGGAGTTCTGAGTAGGTATTGGACAAGTTAATCAATTTTCTTCTTATTCGCTTTATTTCTCTAAGAAATATTGTACATTTAGTTACTAAATTTAATTATTAATAAATGCATAAACAAAATTTATTTTGCATCCTTTTTATTATCTTCTTAAGTTCTGCTTGTGGTGGAGGTGGTGGAGGAAGTTCTGATAATACTCCTTCCATCATAGGTACTGGTTCAGGTTCAGGCTCAGGAGGCGGCACTACGACAAATGCCAATAATGCTTGTGTTGTAGGTAATACAGGAGCTCCTGAAGTTCTGCAACAAAAAATGTGGCCTCATTATTCATCGGATCAATTTGCTTCAAGATACATTGATTCCGACAAACTTGATAAGAATAACTATACAAATTTAACAATAGCTTGGACATGGGAAGCTCCTAGCGAAAAATTTATGGATGAAAACCCAACTTTAGTTGCTAACAGAAATGCAGCAACACCTATTATGGTTGATGGAGTTTTATTTACCACCTCTCAATTTAATCACGTCAATGCAATTAACGCAGAGACAGGTAATACTATATGGGAATTTGATCCAGTTTCTTATTCACAAGGTCAGGCAGTAAATCATGGTTTTATTCACAGAGGATTAGCATATTGGGAAAAAGATGGAGAAAAAAGGGTATTAATAGGCACCCTAGATGGCTTTTTATATAGCTTAGATGCTTGTACAGGTGAGGTTGATTTACAGTTTTCTAATGGAGGAAAGGTTGATTTAAAGGATGGCCTTGGAGTTGCCGTAACAGATAATTTACTTTTTGGTATCAACGCACCTCCTCTAGTATGCAAAGACACTGTAGTTGTTGGTTCTTCAATAATTGACTGGCCAGATGGATCAAATTGGTTGCCCCCAGGCGACGTTAGAGCCTATGACATTATTACAGGCCAATTAAAGTGGCAATTTCATGTAATACCTCATGAAGGGGAGTTTGGTGAAGATACTTGGGAAAATGACAGTAATTTAAATGCAGCTGGTGCTAATGTTTGGTCAACATTTAGTTGTGATGAATCTTTAAATAACGTTTACCTTCCAACAAGCACTCCAACGAATGATCATTGGGGTGGAGATAGATTAGGAGACGGACTGTTTGGAGAAACAATAGTAGCTCTAGATATAGATACTGGAGAAAGAAAATGGCACTTTCAAACAGTACATCATGGATTGTGGGATTATGACTTACCTGCAGCTCCAAATTTAGTAAATGTAACTACATCCAATGGAGTTGAAAAATTACTAGCGCAAGTAAGTAAACAGGCTTTTTTATATGTGTTTGATCGTGAAACAGGGCAGCCTAAATGGCCTATTGTAGAAACTCCTGTTCCTCAAACTAATGAAGTTGGCGAACAAACTTCGTCAACCCAACCGATACCGAGTAAACCTCTACCTTTTGACCACCAAGGAGTAAATTTAGATAATTTAATAGATTTTACTCCTTCTTTAAGAAGTCAGGCTTTAGATATTATTTCACAATGGGATTATGGTGATTTGTATACACCTCCTACGAAGAGAGGGACATTAACTGTACCTAGTATTACTGGAGGTGCAAGTTGGTCAGGAGCAACTTATCATCCAGACAAAAATATTCTTTATGTGCCTTCTGGAACTTTTCCTTTTGTAACTAGTATTGAAAGGTCAGGACTCCAAACTCTACAAAACAGAGATTATGTTCATGGACCTCAAGGACTGCCACTTATGAAGCCACCATATGCAAGGATTACGGCTATATCAATGGAAACCGGAGAACATGTGTGGGTATCTGCTGTGGGAAGAAACTATGAGAACAGTGCTGCTCTTTCAGGA
>CACOMS010000022.1 GCA_902628375.1 uncultured SAR86 cluster bacterium
TCTATCTACTCGCTTAGTAAGAGGATGGAGTCATTTAGAGAGACAAAAGGGAGGGATAGGCCTAAGAGGGCCAGGTGAAACTCAGTTAGAAACTGATAGAAGATTGATAGGCCAAAGAATTAGGTCTATTAAGAAAAGACTTGAAAAAACTCATAAACAGAAAGAGGTAAATAGATATTCTAGAAACAAAGGCACAAAAAAATTAGTAGCTCTAGTTGGCTATACAAATGCAGGAAAAACAAGTTTATTTAATGTATTAACTAAGAATAAATTATTTTCAGCAGATATGCCCTTTGCAACCTTAGATTCAGTCACTAGAAGGAGTTCTGATCAGAATTTACCTGGTTTATTATTTTCAGATACTGTTGGTTTTATTTCAGATTTACCTACAAAATTAATTGAGTCATTTAAATCAACCCTTGATGAGTTAAGACAAGCAGATCTATTACTCCATGTAATAGATGTGTCTGACCCAGATGTAAAATTTAAGTCTAGAGAAGTAGAAAAGTTACTTCACGATCTTGGTTTATCAGATATTGAGGTAATAGAGGTGTTTAACAAATCTGATTTATTGGAAGCTCAGCCTAAAGAAATTAGTGAGGGAAGTAAGGTTTGGATATCTGCAAAGAATAAAGAGGGCCTCGAACAATTATCAGAAAAGATAAAAAATTCTTTTGCAGATAGAACCATCAGAGGCTGGATAAGCCTTGATGATGAAGATAGTGAACTTATGAAAATTCTTTATAGGAAAGGAATGGTAATAGAAGAAGGAATTGATGAATCAGGTTTGGTACAATTACATGTAGAAATCCAAAAGGATAGACCTTTTGATTTTCTATCAAATAAAAAGATAAGAACAACTAATAAGCAAGAAGCTTTTATAGAGGAGTTAATTTAATGTCTTGGAATGGAAATGATAATAAGAATCCTTGGGGTAATAATGATGGACCCCCGGATATTGATGAAGAAATAAAAAAACTTAGAGAAAGGTTTAACAAAGTATTTGGTGGTGGAACTTCTCCAGGAGGAGGAGTAACCAAGAGAAGCTTTTTTTCCTTCTTGCTTTTATTGGCATTCATCTATGTAGGCCTTGGAGTTTATCAGGTAGAGCAAGCTGAAAGATCGGTTGTATTAAGACTTGGAAGTTATGCTGAGACTAAAGGGCCTGGATTAAGATGGAATCCTCCTATAATAGACAACTGGACAGTAGTTGATGTTGTTAAGGTTAGACCTCATAGACATGATGCTTTAATGTTAACAAAGGATGAAAATATCGTTGATGTAACAGTCTCTGTCCAATATCAAATTACCAATCCTGAACAATATGTTCTTGAAATAAGAAATGCTGAAGACAGTCTAGCTCAAGCAACAGAAAGTTCTCTCAGACATGTTGTAGGAAGTACCATAATGGATGATGCTTTGACTACAGGAAGGGAGCAAATTGCTGTAGAGGTAAAAGAAAGACTTCAAGGTTATTTAGACGTTTATGAAACTGGACTTCAAGTTGTAATAGTTAACATAGAAGACTCTTCACCTCCTGATCAAGTACAAGAGCTTTTGATGATGTTATTAAGGCTAGAGAGGATGAAGTTAGAGAGAGAAATCAAGCAGAAACCTATGCAAACGGATTAATACCTGAAGCTAGAGGTGAAGCACAAAAGATGATTCAAGCTGCTGAAGCATACAAAGCACAAGTTGTTTCAGAAGCTGAAGGTGATGCTTCAAGATTTGATCAGCTCTTAACTGAGTATCAGAAAGCTCCAGAAGTGACCAGAAATAGACTTTACTTAGATGCAGTTCAAAATGTAATGGCTAAAAGCACTAAAGTCATGATTGATGTAGAGGGAGGAAACAATATTCTTTATCTTCCTTTAGATAAGATAGCGCAACAATCAAATGATTCATCTGTCAGATTAAATACTTTGCCAAGGACAAATGGCAATTCAAATATTTCTGAAATTACCGATAAAGTTATTGAAGAAATAAGAAGAAGAAATAGGAATTAGGAGAAACATTATGAAAAAATCTAGTTTATTTCTGTCAGTTTTTCTTGCAGTAAGTTTTATTTTATTAACTCAAGCTCTTTATATAGTCAAAGAAACCGAAAGAGCAGTACTTTTGAGATTTGGTGAGGTTGTTTATGCAGATGTACCTCCAGGCATACATTTGAAATTACCTTTCATTAATGCAGTGAGAAAATTTGATGCAAGAATTTTAACTCTTGATGCTGCACCTCAAAGATACCTGACTTCAGAGAAGAAAGCTTTAATTGTTGATTCTTTTGTTAAGTGGAGAGTCAAAGATGTTTCTAAGTATTGGACTACAGTTACTGGTGACGAGCAAACTCTTAAGAGACTTCTTTCTCAAAGGGTTGATACGGGCTTAAGAAATGAGTTTGGTGTCAGAACCGTTAAAGAAGTTGTATCTGGAGAAAGAGACCAACTAATGAATGATCTTACTTCTCAGTTAAATGCAATAGCCACTGATGAATTAGGAGTTGAGGTGATTGATCTTAGAGTTAAAAAAATTGATCTTCCTTCTGAAGTTAGTGAATCTGTTTACAACAGAATGAGAACTGAGAGAGAAAGGTTAGCTAAAGAATTAAGAGCCCAAGGGAAAGAGGTTGGCTTAGAAATAAGAGCAACGGCAGATAAAGAAAAAACAATAATTCTAGCTGATGCCTATATGAAATCAGAACAGATTAAAGGTAATGGGGATGCGCAAGCTACTTCTATTTATGCTAATGCTTATAATAAAGACCCTGAGTTTTATGACTTTACTAGGAGTTTAAAAGCTTACCAGACTACTTTTGAAAGTAAGCAAGATATACTTCTCATTGACCCCGAGAGCGATTTCTTTAAATATTTAGACAAGTCTTCTCCTAAATAAACTTTAGTAGATGAGCTCAAAAATTCCTTGGAGTCTTCCGGAGGGTGTAGATGAGATCCTTCCGGCTAAGGCTTTACAAGTAGAAAAGTTTAGAAGGGACTTATTAGATCTATACATAAGTTCTGGATATGAATACATAATTCCACCTCTCCTTGAGTTCAAAAAGAATATAGGAGGAAATGCACATGAAGAGATTGTTGATTATGCCTTCTCATTTAAAGATGATTTGTCTTCTGAAGAAGTCTCAATAAGGCCAGATATCTCTGAACAAGCAGCCAGAATAGATGCCTATAGGATCAAGTCTGAAGATTCAGTAAGGCTTTGTTATGCAGGCGAAGTCCTTAAGAGTAAAGCCTCTCCAATAAATAGATCCAGGTTCACAATACAAGTTGGTGCTGAGATTTTTGGAGATTCATCTATAGAGGCAGAAGTAGAAAGTATTTCATTAATGCTAGAGAGCTTAAAAATTTTAGACCTTAAAAATATAACTCTTAGCTTAGGTTCCTCTAGAGTGATATCAATAGTTCTTGAAAAGGTAAGCTCATCTGGATTAGATGAAGAAAAACTAAATAAAGCTCTTGCAAGGAAATCGAGATCAGATCTTCTAGAGATTACTAAAGGTCTAGAAAAGGATTATGTAGATTTAATAATTAATTTGAGTACATTGTATGGTGATGAAGCAATTCTAGAAGAAGCTAAATCAAAGCTAGAACTAATTCTTCCTGATATTGAAGGAGAGATAGAGCATCTGAAGGTAGTGGTAGGAAATTTACGAAAAGAAAAGGGAATTGATGTTTACATAGATTTGGGAGAGACCTTAGGTTTTAAATATCATACTGGAATAGTATTTGCTGCTTATGCTGATAAAGCTAGTCATGCTTTGGCTAAAGGAGGTCGATATGATGGACTAGGCCATTCAAAAGATGAACCCAGACCGGCAGTGGGCTTTGATTTAGATTTATTAGCTGTTACAAATTTAATTTACAAGGAATAGTTATGAGTAATTTGATCTCTCTATTAGGTCTTCAGTGGGGTGACGAAGGTAAAGGAAAGGTTGTTGATCATCTAGCGAAAGATCTTAAAGCCGCCGTTCGTTATCAAGGAGGACATAATGCGGGGCATACCTTGATCATAGATGGAGATAAAGTAGTTTTTCATTTATTGCCTTCAGCAATTTGTCATCAAGAAATAAAGTGTTATTTAGGTAGGGGAGTTGTTGTTAGTTTAGATGCTCTTTTCGAAGAAATTGAAGATGCTCAGAAGTATTTAGGAGAAATAGAAGAAAGGTTAATTGTTAGTAGAGCATGCAGTCTTATTCAGTCGTTTCATATAAAACTTGATCAGCTTAGAGAGAAATCTCCAGCAAGTACTACTATAGGAACTACTGGAAGAGGTATTGGGACTACTTACGAAGATAGAGTAGGTAGAAAGTCTATACGTGTCCAAGATTTATATAATGAAACCTTATTAAAGAGCAAATTAGAAGAAAATCTAGATTATTATAATTTTATATTTACTAATTATTTAGAAGGTGAAAAAGAAGATATTAATCAAGTTCTGGATAGGAATCTTGATCAAGCAGAGATGCTTAAGCCATACGTAGGTAATGTGATTTCAGATATACATGATCACACTTCAAAACAAGAAAAGATACTGTTTGAAGGAGCACAAGGAGCTTTGCTTGACGTTAGCTTAGGAACTTATCCATTTGTAACTTCTAGTAACTCATCAATAGGAGGTATAGCTTCTGGAGTTGGTATAGACCCAAGAATGATAGATTATTCCCTAGGTATAGCTAAGGCATATACTACTAGAGTAGGAGAAGGTCCTTTCCCTACGGAATTGGATGATTCAGTTGGAGAGCACATAGCTAAAGTAGGAGGAGAAGTAGGAGCTACTACAGGCAGACCAAGAAGATGTGGTTGGCTAGATGCCGTACTTTTATCTCACACAGTAAAATTAAATGGAATTGATGGTCTCTGTCTTACAAAGATTGATGTCTTAGACGGATTAGATGAAATTAAAATTTGCACCGATTATGAAGGAAATTCTCTAAATGATCTTTTGGAAACTATGTCTATTGAAGAGGTAAAGCCATCATATATTTCTATGCCAGGATGGGAAAAACCATGCGCAGGAATTAGGGATTATGAGCAGTTAGATGGTAAAGCTAAATCTTATATAGAAAAGATAGAATCTCTATGTGGAGCTCCTATTGTTATGATTTCTACAGGCCCTAGACGAGAGGATACTATTGTTAGACAATACCCTCTATGATGATTCGTGTACTAATTTCTCTGCTACTTTTCTCTTTTTCTCTTTTTTCTATTACTGAAGAGGATCCAGATTTTGATATAGGTTCAGAGTTTGAAACTAAAAACTTTTCTTCAGCTGTTTTATATCATTATAAAAATGATGCCATAAGAGTTGATATGTCTAGAGATCTTTTATCTGATTCAGATTTTTTTCTTCACAATGCGACAGTGGACGCTAGAGATTTATATAAAATAAAGAGAGGAGAAAAAATCAAAATATTAGAAAGCTTTAGAGAAGGAAAAATCTATAAAGTAAAATTACTTAAAGAAAATGCTAGAAGATCCCACTACTATCTTATTTCTGATAATTTAAGCCAATTTAATCTTCTTAATTCTGATACTCAATCCAGCTAATCTCTAAATGCTCAAAGCTTTTAGGAAGTGGCTCAAATATATAAGTTTTAGTTTATTCCTTCCTTTAGTTTTTATATTTCTAGCTGTAAATTTTAACTGGTTAGGAAAACCTTTAGATTCTGAAAAAAACCTAGAAGGCTCTAGAATTTCTGAACCTCATTCAGAAAAGGAAATATATTTTGGAGATTTACATGTTCATTCTTCATATTCTATGGATGCAGCCTTCTTAAACCTTCCTATTTTAGGCGGAGAAGGCTCACATCCAGTTTCAGATGCATGTAATTTTGCTAGATTTTGTTCTAATTTAGATTTTTTTTCTATTTCAGATCATGCTGAGTTATTAAGTTCTAGGGATTGGAAAGAAACAATTAGTTCTATCCAACAATGTAGCAGGGGTTTAGATCCAGATACTGAAAAGGATATGGTATCTTTCTTGGGATGGGAGTGGACTCAAACAAGTCTAAATCCAATTGATCACTATGGACATAAAAATGTGATTATCAGGGGATTAAAAGACAAGGATATCCCCTTAAGACCTATAGCTGCAGGTAGGCAGTCTGATTATTACCAATTCTTAAATTTCATGGGAGGCAATAGCTTGGCTCTATTGTCTCTACTAGATTTCAAAAATAGACAAGATTACTTCGATCTAAAATACAAACTTGATGTTGCAAATAACTTAAAGGATTGTCCTTCTAATAGACCTACTCAAGAGTTGCATGAAGATTGCTATGAAATTGCTGAAGACCCAAAAGAGCTTTTTTCTAAGTTAGGCGAATGGGATTTAGATTTTCTTGTAATACCTCATGGTTCTAGTTGGGGAAATGTAACTCCTCCTATGACAGACTGGACAAACCAAATTTCAGATGGATTTCATGATAATGAATTACAAAAGCTTGTTGAGGTCTATTCTGGCCATGGTAATTCTGAAGAATATAGAAGTTGGACAGAGTTTATAGAGAATTCACCAGGAAACCTTATATGTCCTGAACCTTCACAAAACTATACTCCTGAATGTTTCCAGGCAGGAGAGATAATTAGAGAGAGATGCAGAGTTGCTGCAGGAAGCAAAATAGAATGTGATGTGCGTGCTAAAGAGGCTATTAATAATTACGTTGCCTTAAATCCATTTGGATTGTTAACAATTCCTGGGTTGGATGGGAGAGAGTGGGCTGATTCAGGACAATGTAAGGATTGTTTCATGCCTGCTTTTAGTTATAGGCCAAAAATGTCTGTTCAATATGCTCTGGCCCTAGGAGATTTTAGTCAGAATCCTCCAGGAAGATTTAAATTTGGAATGATTGGATCAAGTGATAATCATTCTTCTAGACCCGGAAATGGTTACAAGGAAATACAAAGAAAGTTTAATTCAGAATCTAGAATCTCTTCAGATTCAAGTTTAAAAATTGATTTCTCAGAATTCCTAGGAAATTCTGAATATAAATTACCAAGATCAAAGGGTTTATTAGATACAAGCAAAGAAAGAACCTTACCTTCTCAATCAGACAGAGGCACCTCTTATCTTTATACGGGGGGATTAGTGGCAGTTCATGCTGAAAAAAGATCAATAAATTCCTTATGGGAAGGCATGAATGTCAGAGAAGTATATGCTACCAGTGGAGATAGGATTCTATTATGGTTTGATTTAATAAATCACCCAGATGGTATTAAATCTATGGGATCAGAAGTACCTATTTCTACAAACCCTTCATTTAGAGTTAAAGCAATAGGTGCTCAAATACAGAATCCAGGTTGTGATTTCTCTTTATATGAAAATATTAAAAACGATGATTTAGTAAGGATCTGCAATGGTGAATGCTTTAACCCATCAGACGTAAGAAAAGCAATATCTCGAATTGAAGTTGTAAGAATAAAACCTCAAAAATATGAGGGAGAGCCTATAGAAGATTTAATAGAAGATCCTTGGAGAACTTATTCTTGTGAAGGGGATTCAGAAGGTTGTGAAATTACTTTTAATGATTCTGACTTCAAAGATCAAAATAGAGAGATTACCTACTACGTTAGGGCCATACAAGAACCATCAATGGCTATAAATGGAAGGGCAAGTATTTGCTCTGAAAGAGATAATGAAGGTAATTGTCTTAAAGTAGAAATGTGCGGTGATTCAAGTTTAGGTGTAGATTGCTTATCTGAAACCGAAGAAAGAGCATGGTCATCTCCTATTTTCTTGAGGCCTACTGAGCTTTAAGTTTTAAATATTTATCAAGGACAGCATTTACAAATTTATATCCTTCGATGGACCCATATTTTTTTGCCATCCTAATGCCTTCGCTTATCAGAATAGTTTGATCCATAGAAGAGTCTGATAATTCCAGAATGGCAATTCTAAGAATGTTTCTTTCGATTGGATCAATATCAGAAATCTTTCTATTTGTATTTTGTAGAATTATTGAATCTAATTTATCTTTCTTGTTAAGTACACCTTCGACTAGACTTATATAATATTCATTACTTTTTTGTTCATTGTTTTCTAGGATTTCATCTATAGATAATTCTGCTAAATCAGCTTCATATAGTGATTGAAGGGCCCTATCTCTAGACCTAGTAGGGGAGGTCTTCTTCATTTCCTTAGAAGTTCGACCATTTGTAAGGCACTAAGCGCCAATTCTCTGCCTTTATTTTGTTTTTCTGCTGATGCTCTATCTTTTGCCTGTTGCTCATTTTCAGTTGTAAGCACTCCAAAAAGAACCGGTTTACTGGTTTCTAGTGATGCTTGCATAAGACCAATAGAACAAGCTTGTGAAATAAAGTCAAAATGAGGAGTTTCGCCTTTAATAATTGCTCCTAATGCAATAACAGCATCTACGTCAGGACAAAGATTTTTAGCTGCAACTGGAAGCTCAAAAGCTCCTGGCACAACTCTTTGAATAATGTGACTTTCATCGACTCCATTCTCAAGTAAAGCAGAAATAGCATTCTCTTTAAGTACATCAACTATATGAGAATTCCAGTTTGTTGAAATGATTCCATAAAAAGAACCGCTGGATGTTTTAGTTATTGTTATGTCTTCTGAAAGACCTTTTTTACTCATAATTCCTCTATAAATTCAGTTATTTCTAAATCGAAGCCAGATAAAGGGTAGTTAATTTTAGAACCAATGAGTCTTATTTTGCTAACACCTAGGTCCTTAAGTATTTGTGACCCTACTCCTATAGTTCTATTATCTACTGAACCGCTATTTTGTTCCCGTTTTTTATTTTCCAAGAATCTAAAGTTAGCTTTTATCTCTTCTGGACTTTCGTTATCGGAGAGCAAAAGGAGAATACCAGTCTCTTCTTTAGATATTTTTTCTAAGCTTTTATCAAAGGATAACCTTTTACCAAATTGATTTATTCCCATGACATCTTGAATTCGATTGAGTGTTTGAACTCTGACTAGACAGCTAGTTTGCTTTTCTATTTTTCCTTTTTTTAAGACCAGATGCGTTTGATTAAATATAGTATCTTCATATGCAATTAAATCGAATTTACCAAATTTAGTCTCTACGCTTGTTTTCCCTAGCCTCTCTACACTTTTTTCATTTGTATTTTTGTAGTGTATTAGGTCTGCAATAGTTCCTATCTTTAGAGAGTGTTTTTGAGCAAAATTTAGTAAATCTTCTTTTCTTGCCATAGTTCCGTCTTCATTCATAATTTCTACAATTACTGCAGAAGGATCTAGGTTGGCTAATTTTGCTAAATCTATGCCAGCTTCAGTATGTCCAGCTCTGCTTAAAACTCCTCCTTCCGATGCTTTTAGTGGAAATATGTGTCCAGGTTGTACTAAATCTGAAGGCTTAGCCTTTTTATTTACAGCATCTAAAATAGTCTTAGATCTATCAGAAGCTGAAATTCCTGTTGTTATTCCTCTTGCAGAATCTATGGAAGTTGTAAATGCAGTCCCATGAGAAGTTGTATTTTCTTTTACCATCATCTCTAAGTTGAGTTGCTCACATTTATCGTTTGTTAGTGCTAAGCAGATTAGCCCTCTAGCATGAGTCGCCATAAAGTTTATCAATTCGGGGGTTGTTTTTTCTGCAGCAAGAACTAAGTCTCCTTCATTCTCTCTGTCTTCATCATCCAGAAGGACTACCATCTTTCCTTTTGAAATATCCTCGATTAATTCTTTCGTACTATTCATGATCTTTGATTTATGGCTACTAATTTTAAATCATTACCTATGTATTGTGTTTCAATAACTTTTAATTCGAGTTCCTTTATTTCTGGTGTTAAATCCAAAAATTTGTATTTATTCTTACCCATTAATTTAGGCGCTATATAGAAAATAAATTCATCTATAAGGTTTTCTTCAATAAAAGATGAAACTAGAGAAGGTCCAGATTCAAGCATGAGTTCTGATATTCCTTCTTTAGCTAAATATTCAAGTGTGTCTCTTAGGTTTATGTCTCCTTCTTTTGAATCTATTTCTACTATCTTTATGTTCTTGTTATTAATAGTTTTATGATTAGTTTTTGTAAAAATAAAAGATTCTGAATCTCTTTGATATATCTTTTCAGTTCCTTTAGATTTTAACTTTGTATCTAGAACACAAACAATAGGCTGTTTTTTTACTTCTTTACTTCTAACTGTCATTTTTGGATCATCAGCAATTACTGTTCCAATTCCAGTTATTATGGCATCACTCTTTTTTCGTAAATCATGAGAGTCAATTCTAGACTTCTCCGATGTAATCCATTTGCTTTCTCCATTTAGAAAGGCTACTCCTCCATCTAAAGAGCAAGCTATCTTACATCTTACATATGGCCTTTTTCTTTCTACTCTCGAAAGAAACCCCTTGTGGTGATCATCTGTTTGATCTTTTAAGACCCCTATTTGAGTTTTTATTCCTGCATTGGATAGAACCTTTAGGCCATCTTGGCTGGGATCAGACGAGCCTATGATAACTTCTTTAATAGAGTTTTTTATGATCTCTTCTGTGCAGGCTGGTGTTCTTCCTTGCTTACTGCAAGGTTCGAGAGTGACATAAAGCGAAGATCCTTTTATTTTTTCTTCTGAATTGGAAGGAAAGTTCCTTTTGGCATCATTTATAGCAGATATTTCAGCATGATTATTTCCAGGTTCTTTGGTATTGCCTTTGCCAATGATTTCATTATTCTTAACTAAGACTGCTCCTACCATAGGATTCGGAAAGGAAATATCTTTGGCTTCTTTAGCTAACTTAAGAGCTATTCCCATAAACTCTTTTCTTTGATCTTCCACTAGTCCTTAGTTAATTTCTCTACCTCTTCGCTAAACTCAGTAATATCTTCAAATCTTCTGTAGACAGAAGCAAACCTAATGAATGCCACTTCATCTAGTCCTCTTAATCTTTTCATAATTATTTCACCTATTAATCTGGACTTTACTTCTCTCTCTCCAGTTGCTCTGATATCTTTCTTAATATCTTCTATCAATTTTTCTACTTCTTCTTCTCCAACTGGCCTTTTTTCTAGAGCTCTAAATAGACCTTCACGCAACTTTTGTTCATTAAAAGGTTCTCGCATGTTATTTCTTTGCTTTATTATCTTAGGCATTAATAATTCAGCCGTTTCAAAAGTAGTAAATCTTTCACCACACTCAGGACACTCTCTTCTTCTTCGAGTCTGAAGGCCTTCAGCTATTAATCTTGAATCAATAACCTTCGTATCTGTATAACCGCAATAAGGACAATGCATAATTATTTATTATAAACTGGAAATTGAGAGCATAGTTCTTTGGCCTCTGTTTTCACTCTATCGAGAACTTCTTTACTCCCCATGTTATCAAGCACATCACAGATCATATTTGCAACTTGAGAAACTTCCTGTTCCTTAAAGCCTCTTGTTGTACAAGCTGGTGTCCCTATTCTTAGTCCACTAGTAATAAAAGGTGACTGTGGATCATTAGGTACCGCATTCTTATTTACAGTTATATTAGCCTTTCCAAGTGCTTCATCTGCATCCTTTCCCGTAATTTGTTTTTCTATCAGGTCTACTAGAAACATATGATTTTCAGTTCCATTAGAGACAATATCTATTCCTCTTGCCATGAAAACTTCACACATTTTTTTTGCATTCGTTTTGACTTGTTTTTGATAATCTTTAAATTCAGGCTCTAAAGCTTCTTTGAAGCAAAGAGCTTTAGCTGCAATTATATGCATCAAGGGTCCTCCTTGAGTTCCGGGGAAAATACCAGAGTTTAGTTTTTTTTGAATCTCTTCATTTTCTTTAGCTAAAATTAAACCTCCCCTTGGTCCTCTGAGTGTTTTATGTGTAGTAGTAGTTACTACATCTGCATATGGCACAGGGGAAGGGTAGAGGTCAGCAGCTATTAACCCTGAAACATGGGCCATATCTACCAATAAATATGCACCTACTTCATCAGAAATTTCTCTAAACTTCTTCCAGTCAACTATCCCAGAATATGCAGAAAACCCAGCAACAATCATCTTTGGTTTATGATTTTTGGCTAGATCTTCAACCTCTTTATAATTTATTTCTCCAGTTTGAGGTGATAATCCATATTGGTAAGATTCATAAGTCTTACCAGAAAAATTTACTTTGGCTCCATGAGTTAGGTGACCTCCATGATCTAGACTCATTCCCAGAATAACGTCACCCGCATCGCATAAAGCTAGGTAAACAGCAGCATTGGCATTAGCTCCAGAATGAGGTTGTACATTTGCAAAATCAGCTCCATAAAGCTTTTTTGCCCTTTCTATAGCCAGGGATTCTGCTACATCTACATTCTCACACCCTCCATAATATCTTTTACCTGGATATCCCTCTGCATACTTATTTGTTAATACAGAGCCTTGTAATTCTAAAACTCCTTCAGAAGTATAGTTCTCAGAAGCTATGAGCTCTATATGTTCCTCTTGCCTAATTTTTTCATTTTGTATCGCTTTCCAAAGATCGGGATCAAAAGTTTCAATTTTTTGTTTATTTATCATTTGTGGTATTTTTTTATAAGTTGAGCAAGTTGATTATATATAACCAAAGTTAAGTCTATTGTAGCTTTTTAAGCTTTTTTTGTTTTTATAGGTCTTTTTCTTTCTTTATTAATTTTAGAACAAATTGAACAGGTCAAGCCAAAACAGTCTCTAGCTGAGCAATATTCTCTTCCATACATAATTATCTGAAGATGAAGTTTATTCCAATCTTCTTTATTAAATAATCTTTTTAAGTCTTTTTCAGTTTGTTTCACATTCTTGCCATTGGTAAGTCTCCATCTTTGTGCAAGCCTATGAATATGAGTGTCAACAGGAAAAGCTGGACACCCAAACCCTTGACTCATTACTACGGAAGCAGTTTTATGGCCTACCCCTGGAAGTCGTTCTAAACTTTCAAAATCTTCAGGAACTTGCCCCTTATGTTCTGACAATAGTATTTTTGATAGTTCTTTTATAGCCTTAGATTTTTTTGGTGATAAACCACAAGGCCTGATTATCTTTCTTATTTGATCAACTCTTAATTTACTCATTTCCTCAGGATTATCAGCTAAGCTAAAGAGTTCTGGAGTTACTTGATTAACTCTTTTGTCCGTGCATTGGGCTGATAAAAGAACCGCAATTAATAAAGTAAAGACTGAGTCATGATCTAGAGGAATTGGAGGATTGGGGAAAGCTTTGTCTAATTCCTTTTTCGCAAATTTAGCTCTATCAATCTTATTCATATATAAGAGAACCTTTTTTAATTTTAGCTATAAAGTATAGCTTTTATTTGCTTGATTAATATGAATTAGTAACCTAACATCATGTGCCCAAATAAAAATTAAGGAGAAATTATGCCTAACGCAGTAATTGTAGATAGTGTTAGAACTGGCCTCGCTAAGTCTTTTAGAGGAGCTTTTAATAACACTCGTGCAGATAATATGACTGCACACTTAGTAAATGCAATCATGGAAAGGAATCCCGAAGTTGATAGATCTATGGTTGATGACATGATTCTTGGATGTGGAGCACCTGAAGGAGCCCAAGGTCATAATATAGCTAGAAATGTAGCAGTATTATCTGATTTACCTATCCAAGTTGGTGGTACAACAGTGAATAGATATTGCTCTTCAGGTTTACAAACGGTAGCTATGGCTGCAACACAAGTCCAAAGCGGATTTTCTGACTGCATTATAGCTGGAGGTGTAGAGTCCATTAGTACTACACAAGGACATGGAAATATGCACATGTATGTGAATGAAAAATTAGCTGAAGAAGTTCCTGGAATTTACCATGCCATGGGTATAACTGCTGAAACGGTTGCAAAAAGGTATGGGGTAACAAGGGAATCTCAAGATGAGTATGCTCTTTCAAGTCAGCAAAGAACAGCCGCAGCCCAAGAACAGGGACTTTATGCAGATGAAATTATTCCTATGGAAACAAAAATGATTCTAAAAAATAAAGAAACAGGAGCTGAAAAGGAAGTTGATGCTGTTGTAGATAGGGATGATTGTAATAGACCTGAAACTACTCTTGAAGGTTTATCTAGCTTAAATCCTGTCTTTGATCCTGAGAATGGGTCTGTCACAGCGGGAAATTCTTCTCAATTATCAGATGGTGCATCAGTAACTATGGTAATGAGCGAAGATAAAGCAAATGAACTAGGTATCAAGCCTCTTGCTTATTTTAGAGGTTTTACGGTAGTAGGTTGTGAACCAGATGAAATGGGCATCGGTCCTGTTTTTTCTATCCCCAAGTTATTAGAAAAAGCAAATTTGACTGTTGATGATATTGATCTCTGGGAACTAAATGAGGCTTTTGCTTCTCAAGTAGTTTATATAAGAGATAAGCTAGGACTTCCATCAGAAAAGTTGAACGTTAATGGAGGCTCTATTGCCATAGGTCATCCTTTTGGTATGACAGGTTCAAGGCAGGTTGGCCATCTTACTCGTGAACTTAGAAGAAGAGGCGGGAAGTATGGAATAGTGACAATGTGTGTTGGTGGTGGAATGGGTGCCACAGGCCTATTTGAATCTATACCTGAGTAAATCTAATTTTGATTAAGGACGAAAAAAGCCTTAACGAAAAACAATTAATAAGAGAGTTTTTCTCTGATGTCGGGTCGGCCTATTTGGCCGACCAAGACATTATTCTTGGTGTTGGTGACGACGCAGCAGTAATTAAAAACAGTAAAAATCAATGCAGTGTTTTATCTATAGATACAGCACTATCTGACATTCATTTTTTTAGCGATATGGATCCTTCTGATATAGCTTATAGGTCTGTATCTATATCTTTAAGCGATCTATTGGCATGCGGAGCTAAGCCAAGTTGGTTTATTTTATCCATTACTTTAGAAGAGACCTCAATAGATTGGCTAAGTAAATTTAAATCTGGATTAGAAGATATATCATCAGAATTTTGCATTCCTCTAATAGGAGGTGATATAACTAAAGGACCTCTATCAATAACTGTTCAAGTAGGAGGCTATACTTCTGAATCCGATATAATCAGAAGAAGTACTGCTAATGATGAAGATCTAATTTTTGTCACAGGCAGTATAGGTAAATCTTTTCAATCTCTGTTGAACTATAAAGAAGGAAAAGGAGAAAATTCTTCCTATACAAGACCGTCCTTAAGGAAAGGAGTAGCACCTAAGTTAAATGGAATAGCAAGTTCGGCTATTGATATTTCTGATGGACTTTTTCAGGATCTAAATGAAATATGTAAATTAAGCAAAAAAGGAGCAGAAGTTTATTTAGAAAAAATTCCTCATCCATTTGGGGATGATCTTGATTTTTCTTTATTAAACAAAGGAGATGACTATGAAATATGTTTTACAGCTCCCAAAAATTTTAGAGAGAAAATCAGCCAAATATCTCAGGAAGAAAATGTGAGAATAAGTGAAATAGGAAAAATAACAAACTCTAATGAGATAAGATTCTTTAATGGAAAAAAAGAAGTTTTGGTAGGTCTAGATGGCTATCAACATTTTTGATGAATATGAAAAATAAGTTATCTGACCAATTACTGGAATTCTTAGCAACTGGTTTTTATTCAGGATTAGTTCCTTATGCACCAGGCACTTTAGCAAGCCTTTTAGCCTGTATTGTAGTGCTTCCTCTAATTTATATTTCTTTAAATCCATTCCTTTATATTATTTTTCTATTTCTTTCCTTTAATTTTGGATTGTTTTTATACAAAAGAACTATGGGCGAAGAAAAGGATGCTAAGCGGTTTGTTTGGGATGAGTTTGTAGGTATTTGGATATCCTTTTTTCCTCTTATGTTTTTTATGGGAAATTTATTTTTATGGTCAGTGTCTACTTTTTTAATCTTTAGGTTTTTTGATATTGTTAAACCTGGGTTCATAGGAAGAATTGATAAAAGAGATGAAGTCTGGGCAGTAATGTTAGATGATGCCTTGTCAGGATTACTGACAGCACTAATCATTACAATAATTTACCTTTTAGTTTAGTCTATCTTTAATTTTTTTAATTATTTGGTCTTTATCTAAACCTGCGTTTAGTTTTTGGTTATCTTGATCACCGTGAGGTATGAATTGATCAGGAAAGCCAAAAGAAAGTATATCTGTTTTAATGTTATTTGATGTAAGAACTTCATTTACAGATGAACCAGCACCACCTTTAAGTGAATTTTCTTCCAAGGTAACTATTATCTTGTATGAAGAACATTGAAGTATTCTTTTTTCATCCAAAGGCTTTACAAAATTCATATCAATAATTGTTGCTTCGATGTCATTAGAAATTTCCAAAGCAAGCTCCAAACAGGAACCAAAAGATAAAATCACCACTTCTTCTGACTGTGCTTCTTTAATTAGGTCGCTCTTTCCAAAATCTATACAAGACTTATCTTTTTCAAATTTATCTCCCTTAGCTTCTCCTCTTGGATATCTTATAGCCACTGGTCCATCGTGATTAAATCCAGTATTGAGCATTTTCCAAAGTTTTTCTTTACTGGATGGAGTCATAATTGTCATATTTGGAATGCATCTTAAAAAAGCTAAATCAAAGGCTCCTTGATGTGTGGGGCCATCTGAACCAACTGCACCAGCTCGGTCTATAGCAAAAGTAACATTCAGGTTTTGAAGAGAAACATCATGTATTAGTTGATCATATGCTCTTTGTAGGAAGGTGCTATATATTGCAACTATTGGTTTCAATCCCTCAATAGCCATTCCTGCTGCCAAAGTTACACTGTGCTGTTCAGCTATTGCTACATCAAAAAATTTATCAGGATGTTGTTCGGAAAATTCTACCATTCCTGATCCTTCTGACATTGCAGGAGTTATGGCTACTAATTTATCATCAATATTTGCAGTAAAATTTAACCAATCCCCAAAGACTTTAGAATAAGTTTCTTTCTTGGGTTTTTCTTCGGTATCTAAAGGTCTTATCTTGTCTATAGCATGATAGCCTATGGGATCTAATTCAGCTGGAAGAAAGCCTTTCCCCTTTTGAGTCACCACATGGATTAATTTAGGACCTTTTATCTTTGTTGAGTTTCTAAGAACTTTAACTAACCCCTTTGAATCATGTCCATTTATGGGTCCAATGTAAATAAAACCTAACTCTTCAAACAATGTTCCAGGAGCTATCATTCCTTTAGCATGAATTTCAGCTTTCCTAACCCATTTTGCAGCTCTTGGAACAAATCTAAGAACGGTTTTTCCGCCTTCTCTGATTTGGTTATAAAGCCTACTTGCTGATATCTTCGCAAGATAATTTTTTAATCCACCCACATTATTGGATATAGACATTTGGTTATCATTTAACACAACAGTAAAGTTTTCATCTATTGATCCTGCATGAGAAAGAGCTTCAAAAGCCATTCCAGCCGTCATTGCTCCATCTCCAATAACAGCAACTACTTCTTTTGGATCCTTATTCAATCTGCTTGCTGTGGCCATCCCTAAGGCAGCGCTTATAGAAGTGCTTGAATGCCCAACACCAAAAGTATCGTATTTACTTTCTTCTGGAGTTGTAAATGGAGCTAGTCCATTTGACTGTCTTATCGTTTGTATAGTCTCTTTTCTTTCAGTCAATATTTTATGTGGATATGTTTGATGTCCAACATCCCACACTAATTTATCTTTCGGAGTTTCAAAGGCGTAGTGGAGAGCTATGGTTAATTCTATAACGCCAAGGCCCGCACCAAAGTGACCTCCAGATTTACCAACACTGTAGAGTAGGTATTCTCTGAGTTCATCAGAAATTTTATCTAAGTCTTTAAGTTTAAATTTTCTTAGATCTTCAGGAGTGTTTATTTCTTTTAGAAAAAAAGAGTTAGGTTTTTCAACAGGAATTGATTCAAATATCTTCATTCTAGAAATTCCTCTTTACAAGATAATTTGCAACTGAAGACAGTTTATCAGTATTCAAATCAAGAGTTTCCAGTAACCCCTTAGCTTCTTCTGTTAATTTTTGAGCTTTTTTCAAAGACAATTCACTTCCTAAGAGAGAAGGGTAGGTTATTCTTCCATTCTTCATGTCAGAGAAACCCTCTTTACCAGTTGTATTAGAATCTTCTAGATCTATGAGATCATCTATTATTTGAAAAGCTAGGCCTATTTTTTCTCCATAATCTTTTATTATTTTTATTTGATCTTTAT
>CACOMS010000023.1 GCA_902628375.1 uncultured SAR86 cluster bacterium
TATTTAATAGAACTACGCATTTCAGAAATAACTTTCTCATAGTTGTTTTGAGAAAAGATTGCAGAACCAGCAACAAAAGTATCAGCGCCTGCTTCTGATATTTCAGAAATATTCTCTAATTTCACACCGCCATCTATCTCCAGCCTTATATCTAGATTGTTATCGTCAATTATTTTTCTTAATTTTCTAAGCTTATTAAGAACTGAAGGGATAAATTTTTGACCTCCGAATCCAGGGTTAACAGACATTAAAAGGATCATATCTAAGCTTTCAAGACAATCTTCAATTAGATTAATGGGTGAAGCTGGATTTAGCACTAAACCAGATTTGCAACCACCGGATTTAATTATCTGCAAAGATCGATCTATATGTTGTGATGCCTCAGGATGAAAAGTTATATAAGTTGCTCCAGCCTCTACGAAGTCGTCAATTAGTCTATCTACAGGTTGAACCATAAGATGGACGTCAATTGGAGCCTTAATCCCATATTCCCTTAGAGCGGAGCAAACCATAGGACCAATAGTTAAGTTTGGAACATAATGATTATCCATCACATCAAAATGAACCCAGTCTGCACCTGCGCTCAGAACAGACTCTACTTCTTCTCCTAATTTTGCAAAATCAGCAGAAAGAATTGATGGAGCTATTATGTTGTCTTTTTTTGCCATTAACTTTTCCTAAAGGCGGTGCAGTTTACTCTTCATGAGTATAACCGTCTATTTTTTGTAAATCATCTATAGTATTGATATTGATATGACTTCCTTCGAAAACCTCTCCAGATATCTTTCCATCTAAAACTGCTGGTTTTAATACCCTTTTCCATAAATCATAGCTTTTCTCTTCTACTTCTTTGAATAAAACAGGATTAAGTAACGCTATACCCGAAAAACTGTAAGAATCTCCTTCGACCTTTGGATATACAACATCTTTAACTAAAGAGACATCACCTTCAGGGTTAAGGTCTGAATTATTAACTAATACTAAATGCCCTAAAAAGGGTTTACTTAGATGTAGATTATTTAAATCATATTCTGTCCAAACATCACTGCTACAAACTATGAAATTTTGGTCGTTAAAGAAATCAATCACTTTTCCAATGCCTCCCCCTGTTCCCAATAAGTCTTCTTCATAGGATAGCTCTATGTTCATACCTAAACTCTTCCAATTAAGATACTGTTCGTGAAACCTCTCTTTCATATAAGAAATATTTATTACAACATCTCTTACGCCTATTTCCTTCAGAGCTTCTAGCTTATATTGGATAAGAGGCTTTCCAGATATATCAATTAAGGGTTTAGGGATCTCATTGGTTAATGGCTTAAGCCTTTTCCCTCTTCCTGCTGCCAATAAGAAAGCCTTCATGTTACCTTTAAATCTTTTTTATTAAGCATAAATGAAACCTTTTCTAGGAAATTAGAGAATTCTGATAATTCTTTATATCTCTTAGAGGCATCAATTAGATAATCTAGGGTCTTAGGTAAATCGATTAATCTAAATGATTTTTTGTCTCTCAAGTGAAGTCTAACTAAAGTACCTAAAATTCTTAATTGCCTTTGCATACCTGCCATATCTAACCATAAAGACCAGTCCTTGGAGCTATTTACATCTAAAAGCTGAGATTCTAATGCCTTATCAGTGTATAAAAGCAGTAATTCTTTCTCCTTATGCACATCTCTATTCTGATACAAGTCCTTAATCAAAGAAGCAACATCTAAGAAAATGGGTCCGATAACTGCATCTTGGAAGTCAAGTATTCCGGTTTCATTAGATGATAGTTGCATTAGATTTCTTGTTTCAAAATCAAAATGACATGTCACCTGAGGTTGAGCAAAAAACCCATTTAAAATAAATTGATAAGCACTATTAATACAGTCTTTTTCAGAAGGTTTAGGATTTATGGATAGGTACTTATCTAAAAACCAATCCTCAAATAAATTCATTTGTTCTAAAGCAGTATCTTGATCTAATTTATTTGGATATTTTAGATCTAACTTCTGGATTTTTATTAGCTCATCAAATGCTGATTCATAAAATTGCTGCTCATTTTCTTCATTTAGTAAATCTTGATATAAGTTTTCACCAAAATCTTCTATCAGCATAAAGCCCTGACTTTTATCGAAAGAATAGACTTCGGGTACATTTATTCCTTTATTTAGAAATTCAGATGACAAGGAAGCAAACTTCAAACTTGAATCTATTTCTGACGAAGAAGAAACTAAGACCAAACTTTTATTTGGTAATTTCAATCTAAAATACTTCCTTGAACTCGCCTCCTCTCTAAGGGGTTCGATCTCAAAATTAGTCTCCTCTCCAAGCAATGATAACTGTACCTTTGCCCACTCGAGAAGAGAATCCAGTATGTTTTTCTCTAAAACCATAAATATAGTGTATTAGTTTATTTTCGTTATTAGAACTATCATATAGTTTAATAAGATTTGAACCTTAGTGAGCTTTAAAGTTCTAAGAGTATTTATGATAAATAAACTACATTTTTCTAGATCAATTTATCTCTTTATTTTATTGTCTATGCTAGCTTTTAGCTTGGTAGCAGAAGAAGAAATCCAAATAGAATCTATAGACGCCAAGAGTATTTCTACTCTAGAAGATGAATCCCTATTGATGGAGGGTTCTGTAAAAATCATTACAAATAAATTTGATTTAGAAACCTCAAAAGCAATTTATAACAGAAAAACTGGTGAATTGAGTCTAGACGGTAACGTAAAGCTTAAAGGACCAAAGGTAAGCTCGGATTCTTCTAGTTTATTCTTGGATCTTAAAAAAAATACCATGGAATTAGAAAATTCTAATTTTAATTATCTAAATCAATCCTTTGGAGACGCAGAATCAATAATTATTAAAACCAATGGAGAAACAATAATTACATCTTCTTCTTGGAATAACTGCTCGATTGAAGACCCTGATTGGAGTTTTAGTATCAAGGAGGTAAGACTCTTAGAGGAAAAGGAAAATGTAATTATTAAAGGACTAACTGTTAAGGTAAAAAATATTCCTGTGTTATATATTCCTTATGCAAGAAGTGCCGTTGGCAATGAAAGATTGAGTGGATTCCTTACTCCCAGCCTCAAACAAGGAAAGGATGGAACTGACATCTCTATCCCATATTATTTCAACCTTGCACCAAATTATGATCTAGAAATAGGCCCAAGATACATAGCCAAAAGAGGTCTTGGGCTTTCATCTGATTTTAGGTATTTAACAAATAGAACAGTTGGAGAAGTTAAAGGAACTATCTTCAAAAAAGACAATGAATATACTAGAGAAACTGGAGATAGTAGTAATAAAAGATGGGAAGCAACTTGGAAACATAGAACAAACTTCTCAGATAATTTAATGCTGAATATTAACTATCATGATGCTAGTGATGCTTATTTCTTCAGAGATATAGGCTCTGATCAATATGGTAGCTCAAGAAAGAACTACTTAAAAAAAGCATTCAGAGTTGTGTGGAGGAATACCAATAATAGAATAGATTTGAGACTAAAAGATTATGTGAAGCTGAATCCTTTTGCTTCTGAGGATTACAAAACTTTACCAAGAATTGATACTTATTCTTACTACAAGATAAATAATATGTATGGTTCACTAAGAACTAACTTTTCTGAATTTGAACTTGATGATACAGGAGAAGTGATAAAAAGATCCTTCATTAATCCAAGATTAGGAATGAAAAAATCTTGGGATAGTTCCAGTGTTAATTTATCAGTAGAAAATACTCTTGTGAGGTATAAATTCAATGGAAATAATTTCTCTAATTCTTCTCCAGCACTGGAGCTTGATTATGAGTTATTTCTTTACAAGTCTAATGAAGATAAAAGCTCATATCTTATACCTAACCTAAAATATATGTACCAAGATGAAGAAAGAAACTCTTTAACTCCCTTGATAGACTCACGAGAAAGAGCTTTGAGTTATAACAGTCTGTTTAATAAAAGAGTATTTTCTGGTTACGACAGACAGACACATAGTAATAAGGTAATTGCAGGTTTAAGGAAAGTTGATACCTATTCAAACAATGGATTAAAAAATACACTTTCAATAGGTCAAGCCTTTTACTTCAAAGAAGATGATGAAGAAAATAATAAATCTAACTTAATTGCAGAATACAAAGGCACTTTAGGTGGCTTTGGTTTTTCTTCTTCACTGGAATTGAATGACTCTGCATCTCAAATTGATAAAGCATTTATCTCTTTTGGTTATTCTAAAGAAAAAGGAGAAATGCTCGAAATAAGGGGCATCTATGACAGAGAAGTTACTTTCCTAGAAACTTCTTCTTGGATCGTATCTCCCACAAAGATAAAACAAGCTGAATTAATAATGAACTGGCCAATTTCAGATTCAATAAGCCTGTTTGGAAGGTTTAACAAAGATTTCGACATCAATAAATCCTTGGATTTATCTTATGGTTTTGAGTATTCAAATTGCTGCTTAAAGGTCGGTCTAATGAAAAGAAAATGGATAGAAGAAGATTATTATTCATGGGCAAATAATTATGAATCACCAAATCTAGCGCTTCAAGCGGGATACATGCCGTCTAAAGAAAGAGATAGTCTCTTAATATTCTTTGAATTCAAAAATTTAGGTAGACTTGGTAAGGATGTAAATAAAATTCTTACTTCTCCTTCTTTAGATTAATTGCATCTAAGTACAACAAAGAAGACAATAGTAAATAATATGAAACAATCTATATCGAAAAATATTTTTAATAAGAGTATTTTACTTGGGGTTATCTTATTTAGTTCTTCAGTTTTTTCTCAGATTCAGTTACTGGATAAAGTAATTGCAGTTGTAGATTCTGGAATAATCATGGAATCACAATTAAATGATAGAGTTCAAAGTATTGTTTTTAGGCTAAGACAAAATGGAACAGAACTTCCTCCTAAGAAAGAACTAGAAAAACAAGTACTAGAAAGATTAATAGTTGAAGAAATCCAATTGCAAATGGCAGAGAGAGCAGGAATAAAGATAAGTGACGCAGAATTAAATTCAACAATTAGTCGTATTGCTAGTCAAAACCAGATGAATCTAGAAGATTTTAAAGAAAGTCTAGAATCAAATGATGAATCATATAGAGGTTTTAGGGAGTCTATTGAAAGAGAGATGATTATTTCTAGAGTTCAAAGAGCTAGAGTTGGAAGAAATATCCAAATATCAGAACAAGAAATTGAGAATTTTCTAAATTCCGAAGAAGGAAGAAGTAAATTAGCAGAACAGTATGATGTCCAACAAATTCTAATAAGTCTCAAGGGCGATGCTTCTGATCAATCCAAATTAGAAGCAGAAAAAAAAGCTGAAGATATCATCGTAAAATTAAATAATGGCGAGAGCTTTGAAAAACTAGCTGCAACCTACTCTGCTGGACAAAATGCTTTAGAAGGAGGCAGTTTAGGGTGGAGAAAAGAATCGGAGCTACCTTCCCTTTTTGCAGAGACAGTAAAAGGACTAAAAGAGGGAGAAATCTCATCTCCAATAAGAAGTGGAGCTGGATTACACATTCTTAAATTAAAAGGTAAAAAGGGAAACACCGTGAAGTATGAAGACCAAACTTTGGTTAGACATATTCTAGTGCAGCCTTCTGAAATTAGATCTGAATCCCAAACAGAACTTTTGATTAACGAAATTCATCAAAAACTTGAAGAAGGGGAAGATTTTAAAATCCTGGCTAGACAATACTCTGAAGATCCTGGATCAAAAATGAATGGAGGAGAGTTAGGCTGGGCTCCCATGGGAACATTCACTTCTCAATTTGAAAAAGTAATGAATGAATCCAAGCTTAATGAAGTATCAAAACCATTTAAATCTCAATTTGGTTGGCATATTCTTGAGGTGCTAGACCGAAGAAACGAAGATGTCTCTGAAGAGCAAAGAAAAGATGGAGCTTTTAGAATTATTTTTGATAGGAAATTTGAACAAGAACTGGAACGAACATTAATTGAAATGAGAGCTGAAGCATTTGTAGATATTAAGCTAGATTTATGAAAAAGATAGCCATCTCTCCCGGCGACCCTGCCGGAGTGGGACCCGATATTTGTCTTAAAGCATTTAAAAAAAATATAAATCAGGATTCACATCCTGTTTTCTTTGGGGACCCAAATCTATTTGAAGAAAGAGCTAAGTTTTTGAATATAGATATAGATATAGAAGAATATGAAAACGAAGATGAGCTTGATCAAAACAAATTCTATGTTAAGCCTCATCATCTTAATTCCAAAATTACCCCAGGAAATCCTGACCCTAGCTATGCTGAATATTTAATTGCGATTCTTAAAGAAGCCATTCAACTAAACCTAAGTGGAGAATTCTCTGCTCTGATCACTGGACCTGTGAATAAAGAACTAATCAATAAAGGTGGGATAGCTTTTAAAGGTCATACTGAGGTTCTGGCAAAAGAATCTAAAACTGAAAAAGTGGTAATGATGCTGGCTAATGATTCTTTGAAGGTAGCTTTAGCTACAACCCATGAACCTTTAAAGAATATCCCATCTTTAATAACACAGGATCATATATCGGATTGTATAAGCATCATAGATAACGACCTTAAAAATAAATGGAAAATTAAAAAACCCAATATAAGAGTTTTAGGCCTAAACCCACATGCAGGTGATGGAGGGTACATCGGCAAGGAAGATAAAGAAATAATCCTACCTGCCATCGAAGAGCTAAAAAGAAAAGGCATAAAAGTAGAAGGCCCTGTATCTGCAGATACAGCCTTTGTAGATTTTAATCAAGAACCTGATGTGATACTTGCCATGTTTCACGACCAAGGTTTACCTGTAATTAAAACAACAGGCTTCGGTAAATCAATCAATATAACTCTAGGCCTGCCTTTCATAAGAACTTCCGTAGATCATGGTACAGCCTATGATGCATCTGCCTCAAAATCTGCAAATGAATCAAGCTTTATTCAAGCTTATAAATTAGCATCTAAGCTTATAAATAAAAACTGTGAGCAAGCCTAAAAAAAACTTTGGTCAAAATTTCTTAATTGATCAAATTGTTCTTGGAAGAATTATAGATGCACTGTCTTTAGTCAATGGAGAACAGGTTTTAGAAATTGGATGTGGAAAAGGAGCCCTTACAGAAAGAATGTTAATGAAGGGAATTAATTTAAAGGGAGTAGAAATTGATAGAGATCTAATTGAGGGGCTAGATTTAATTAAACTTAAACATAAAAATTTTGATGTCTTAAATCAAGATATTTTAAAAGTTAATTTGAAAGATATTTCTGATTCTAAATTAAGAATAGTAGGTAATTTACCTTACAACATCTCATCTAAAATTATTCTTTGGTCAGTAAAGAACAAAGACATGATAAGAGATGTTCATTTTATGCTGCAAAAGGAGTTTGGAGAAAGGTTGACCTCAGGCCCAAATAAAAAATCATATGGGAGACTTTCTATATTTACCCAACTATTCTTTAAAGTTGAAGTGCTCTTTGATGTTTCTAGTGAAAGTTTCTTTCCGAAACCAAAAGTAGACAGTATTTTCCTTAAGTTAAGACCCCAGAATAATAAAGATATAGAAAATCTAGATATTGAATGCCTTCAAAATATAACTCTGAAAGCATTTACAAAGAGACGAAAAAAAATTTCAAGTTGCCTTAAAGAGTACCTGTCTAAAGAAGACCTAAAAAAAATAAATATTGATCCAGATCTAAGACCAGAAAATCTATCTATAGCTGACTATATTTCCATAACCAGGTATATCCAAAACTAATTATGTCTAATTATGCTATTGGAGATATACAGGGATGCTATGGAGAATTTATAGAACTTCTTCAGAAAATAGAATTTGATCCTGAAGAAGATAAATTATGGCTTGTTGGAGACCTAGTGAACAGAGGACCAAATTCACTTGAAACTCTTGACTATATTTTCAATATAAAAGAGAGCTGTAATGTAGTTCTTGGAAACCATGATTTGCATTTAATTTCAGTAAGTAAAAAGCTTAGAAGTACCCAGGAATCAGATACTCTTGATGATCTTCTAAAAAACAAGAATCTAACTAAATACATTAACTGGTTAAAGTCTTTGCCTTTTGTTCACCAAGAAATAATAAACACCGTTAGAGGAAAGATTAATTTTTTTATGTCTCATGCTGGTTTGCCTCCACACTGGAGCTTGAAAAAGGCTTCTCTAATTTCAGAAGAACTTTCATTGAATCTCAAGGAAAATACAGAGTTTTACTTGAGTAATATTTATGGAAACCTTCCTTCTGGTGATAATGAAGCTATTTCAGAAGAGGATAAATTAAAGGTTAATACAAATTACCTAACCCGCATGAGGTTTTGTAATGATAAAGCAGAGTTAAACTTACAAGAGAAAGGTGGACTGGATACCAAAATAAAAGGCTTTAAGCCTTGGTTTTGTTATAAAAGGAAGTTTGAAGAAAAAAACACGCAAATAATTTTTGGTCACTGGGCATCTTTAAGAGGCGAAACAGGCAATCAAAAATTTATTGCGACAGATACCGGTTGTGTTTGGGGATATGAGCTAACAGCCATAGAATTAGAAACTGGAAAGAGATTTACAGTAAGAAAAAAAGAAAATGAGTGAAGTCTTTTTAGTTGGAGGTGCAGTAAGAGACAAATTGCTGGGCCTAAGCGTGAAAGAAAAAGACTGGGTGGTTGTAGGATCCACAGAAAAAGATCTACTAAATCAAGGTTACTTACAGGTAGGTAAAGACTTTCCTGTTTTCCTGCATCCAGAAACCAAGGAGGAGTATGCCCTTGCAAGAAAAGAAAGGAAAATAAGTTCTGGGCATAAAGGCTTTGAAATTGAATCTGGCAAGGAAATAACACTCAAGGAGGACTTAGAAAGACGAGATCTGACCATTAATGCAATAGCTCAATCTGAAGAAGGTGAATTCATAGATCCTTTTGGAGGAATGGAAGATATAAAAAATAAAAAAATTAGAAAGGTGTCTGATTCATTTGTAGAAGATCCTTTGAGAGTATTTAGAGTAGCGAGATTTGCAGCAAAGCTAAACCATCTAGGATTTTCTATAGATAAAGAAACATTAGAAACTATGAAAGAAATTAGTAAATCTGGTGAGCTTGAAACCTTGCCTAAAGAGAGACTATGGAAAGAAACTGAAAAGGCTATCCATGAAAAATCTCCTCACATTTATTTTATGACTCTTTTAGAAGCAGGTGCCTTAGATGAAAAAGAATTTAAACCAGAAGATTTCGCATCTTTAGAAAAAATAAATAATGATATTCTGCCAACTAAATCTAGATGGGCTTCTCTCTTAATAATTGATGACCTAGATATGGTTAAGCTAGAAAATAAGCTGGGAGTGCCTAAAAAGGTTAATGAATTTAGTTCTGTATGCAAAGATATTTTTGATTTTTACAGAGGTGAATTTAGTGAAAAAAGCCTAATGAACCTAATTTTAAAAACAGATGGATTGAGAAGAGATGATAGATTCAGACAAGCTCTTTCTCTAGTTAATGAGCTAAAAAAATCTGAAAAGGAAAGTAAAGATTTAAAATTGGTTAATGAAGAATTATTGGATCTATTAATTTCTGTATCACCAACTTCCAAAGATCAATCAGGAGAAGAAATAGCAAAAGAGATACAAAGAAAAAGATTAGTGATAATCAACAAGTATTTACTAGATCATGAATAAAAATAAAACAGCGTTAATTACTGGTTCAGGAAAAAGAATAGGAGCATCAATATCAAGAGCTTTTCATTCTAGAGGCTACAATATTATTGCTCATTTCAATAGCTCATCTGAGGAGATTGAATCCCTAGAAGAAGAACTAAATAAAAAAAGAAAAGGGTCATGTATTACATTTCAAGCAAATTTCTTTGAAGAGGAGTCTATAGAAAGGTTTATAGAAGATATTTTGAAACAAACCAATAGGCTAGATGTTCTAGTAAATAATGCTTCGACCTTCTTTCCTAAGAAGTTGTCTGAATCTAGTGCAGAAGACCTGAATAATTTATATCAAACTAATACTTTTGTTCCTTTTTTTCTAATTAAGGCCTTCGAAACTTTACTAAAGGAATCTAATGGTTCTGTTGTAAACCTTTCAGATGCAATGGTAAAAGGAGGCATCAAGGAATACAGCCTATATACTGCGGCAAAATCCTCACTAGAGTCCTTAACAAAATCACTTGCCAAAGAATTGGGTCCAGAAATAAGAGTAAATGCTGTTGCGCCTGGAATAATACTTTGGCCAGAAGATGAAGAATTAAGTGAGGAAAGTAAAGATAAGTTAATAGAAAAAACTGCCTTAAGGAGAATAGGCTCCCCAGAGGATATAGCCAATGCGGTCCTGACCGTTCATGAGTTAAGTTATATGACTGGACAAATACTTAATGTAGATGGAGGCAGAGAACACTAATAAAAAGTTTTGTTCATAAAATCAATTTACTTTTTGTAGTCTTTTATCTATCTTTAAAGAATATTTATATGAAATAAGAATGGACTTTGAAGAAGATCAAAATATAGGAACAATGGACGTGCTAGAAAAGCACAAATTTGATTTCATTGCTTTAGAAAAATTTATGTCAGAAAACGTATCTGACTTTGAGGGCCCAATTAAAGTTGAAGAATTTAAAGGAGGCCAATCAAATCCTACCTACAAAGTTACGGATAAAAATAGATCATATGTCTTAAGAAGAAAGCCTCCAGGCAAGCTCCTAAAATCAGCTCATGCAGTAGACAGAGAGTACAGAGTTATAACTGCTCTAAACCAAACTGATGTACCTGTACCTACTAGCTATGCTCTTTGTGAAGATGAAAATATTATAGGCACTGCCTTTTACATTATGGAATTTATGGATGGCAGAGTTTTGTGGGACGCTTCAATGGAGAAACATTCAAAAGAAGAGGCTCTTGGAGTTTATACTTCAATGAATTCAACCATGGCCAAATTACACTCTGTTGATCCATATGAAATAGGCCTAGAAACTTTTGGAAAACCAGGGAATTATGTGGGAAGACAAGTTTCTATATGGACTAAGCAGTATCAAGATTCAGAAACTGAAGAAATACCTGAAATGAATAAACTAATCGAATGGTTTCCGGAGAACCTTCCTTCAGATAAACCTTTAAGAATTGTTCATGGAGACTTTAGCTTAACTAATCTAATGATAGATAAAACTCAACCTGAAGTAATAGCAATACTTGACTGGGAGCTATCTACCTTAGGCGATCCCTGTGCAGATTTTAGTTACCACTGCATGCAATATAGACTTAACCCAAAATTAGCAGATGAAAAATATTGCAAAGAAAAAGGCATTCCAACTGAAAAAGAATACGTCTCTATGTATATAGAAAAAAGTGGTTTTGATTTAAATAAAGAATGGGAGTTATATATGGCTTACAATCTATTTAAATCTGCGGGCATTCTACAAGGAATAGTAGGTAGAGTAAGAGATGGTACTGCTGCTAATAAGAATGCAGAAGAAATGAGAGCAAGGGTAAGACCTTTGGCTGAAGGTGCATGGAAGTTGATTGAAGAAAATTTTGTTTAAAGAAAGGAGAAAATATGGCTATAGATAAGTTTTTAATAGAAGCAAGTCACATAATGATGTTTGCAAGATCAATTGGAGACCCAAATCCAATTTACTATGATGAAGATTATGCCAATAGCACTGATTGTGAAGGCATAATTGCACCACCTACTTTTGCCCAATCGAGTGCGCAATTTGATCCACATTATTTCTTAAGGCCTAAAATTGGAGGAGAAGGATGGTTTGGGTCAGGAAAAGAAGCTACTGGAATGAAACCAAGCAAATCAGAGGGTTCAAGTGGCGGAGGTGGAAGTGCTGCTGCTGGTCTACATGCTGAACAACATTTTGAATACCACTTACCTCTAAAAGCAGGAGATGTCTTGAGTGCTACTACTAAACCAGGAAAGAGCTGGGAAAAAGAAAGCAAAAGAGCTGGGAAATTGAAATTTAGTGAGTCCGTTACAGAATATAGGAATCAGGATGGAGAATTGGTAATTACTGCAACTGGTGTTGGTGTCCAAACTGAAAGACCTGTAGATTCATAAGGAGATTTAAAATGTTAAAGAAATCTGAAATAAAAATTGGAGACACTCATAAAGAGACTTTAGTAGAAGACCTAAAAAGAACTCAAATTGTTCAATATGCTGGTTCTTCAGGAGACTATAACCCACTTCACACTGATGAAGTATTTACTACAAAAATAGCAGGTTACCCTTCTGTATTTGCTCATGGAATGTTGACCATGGGAATGACTGGAAAGATGATAACTAACTATGTAGGAGATGGAACACTTAAAAAATATGGAGTTAGATTTACTAGCCAAGTTTGGCCAGGAGATACTCTCGAAAGTGAAGCCAAGATAGTCGACATAAGAGAAGAAAATGGAGAGAATCTAGTTGATTTAGAAATAGTAACTACCAATCAAGATGGAGTTGCTGTTATTACAGGATCAGCAACTGCGAAGATTGACTCCTAGTAAATAAATGAATTCACAAGATAATCAGCCTTCTATAGGAGGAAGGAGCGCTAAATTTGCTTTAGTGCTTCTTGTTATAGTTTATATCTTTAATTTTATAGATAGACAAATACTATCGATATTGGCCGAAGAAATTCAGAATGACTTAGGTTTAGATGATAGCGATATAGGCTTCTTGTATGGAACAGCTTTTGCTGTCTTCTACTCTATTGTAGGAATTCCTATGGGGAAACTTGCTGATTCTTGGAATAGAAAGAATTTGATAAGTATTGGATTGGCAACTTGGAGTTTGATGACCGCCCTTTCTGGAACCGCTAAAAATTTCTTTTCGCTCGCAGCCTACAGAATAGGTGTTGGCATAGGGGAATCAAGTGCTTCCCCGGCTGCTTACTCTCTATTGTCTGATTATTTTTCACCAAAAGTAAGGAGTACGGTGCTTTCTATTTATGGAAGCGGCGTTTATATAGGCTCGGGAATAGGCCTCTTTCTAGGTGGTTCAATTGTTGATGCATGGAAAGGTGCTTATCCAGATGCCTCCTTAGCTCCATTAGGCCTAGAAGCATGGCAAGTAGCCTTCATAGCCGTGGGACTTCCAGGTTTATTATTGGCAATTCTTACCTGGCAGATAAAAGAGCCCCCAAGAGGTTTGAGTGATGGAATTAAAACTTCTGAACAC
>CACOMS010000024.1 GCA_902628375.1 uncultured SAR86 cluster bacterium
TAATATGGGAGTGGGTGAAGCTCTTTCTGATAAAAAGTTATTGGAAAAAGCAGTAGAAGACATGACACTGATTTCTGGACAGAAACCTTTGGTTACTAAAGCAAGAAAGTCGGTAGCTAACTTCAAAATTAGAGACGGTATGCCTATCGGCTGCAAGGTTACATTAAGGGGAGAGAGAATGTATGACTTTCTTCAAAGGCTTCTAGGCATAGCTATACCCAGAGAAAGAGATTTTAGGGGACTGGATGCAAGATCGTTTGACGGTAGGGGAAACTACTCAATGGGAATAAAAGAGCACATTATTTTTCCTGAAATTGATTACGACAAAATAGACAAAATAAGAGGAATGGACATTACGGTTTCTACAACGGCAAAGAATAATGAGGAAGGTGAATTGCTCTTAAGGGCGATGAAATTTCCTTTCAAGGAAAGAGGTTAAGTATGGCTAAAGCATCAATGAAAGCAAGAGAGGCTAGGAGAATAAAGACTGTCGCTAAGTATGCAAAAAAAAGGGCTGAATTAAAGGAAATTATAAGAAGTCCTAAGTTTACAGCGGAAGAAAAGGAAGCAGCTCAAATAAAATTACAAAAACTTCCTAGGGATGCAAACCCTATAAGAATTCAAAGAAGATGCTCTATAACAGGAAGACCACATGCTGTTTACAGGAAGTTTGGTCTAGGTAGAAACAAAATAAGAGAGTTGGCAATGTCTGGAGATATTCCAGGTTTAGTTAAATCCAGTTGGTAGTTAATTATGAGTATGCAAGACCCTATATCCAATCTTTTGTCTGCTATTAAGAATGCGCATGCAAGAAATAAAGAAGAGTTAACTTTAAACTCTTCAAAAAAACTTGTTTCTATTCTTCAGGTTCTTACTGAAGAGGGATATATACATTCCTATGAAGTATCAGACGATGTAAAGCCTTTAGTGACAATTAAGCTTAAATACTATGAAGGAAAACCTGTGATAAAGGAGCTAAAGAGGATAAGCAGACCAGGTTTAAGAGAGTATGTAAACCACAAAGATATTCCTGAAGTTAGAGGAGGATTGGGTATGGCAATAATTTCAACAAGCAAAGGACTTCTTACAGATTCTAAAGCCAGAGAGGCTGGCTTAGGCGGAGAAGTTATATGTTCAGTATTTTAATTTATTATGGCTAGAACTTTTACAAAACCTATACAAATACCTGAAGCTGTAACTGTTTCTAAAACAGATAACCTTCTGTCTGTAAATGGTAAATTGGGTGATCTATCTTTAGATGTTCATCCATTGGTGGAAATAAACCAAGAAGAAAATTCAATTGCCTTTTCACCTTCAAATGAAGATAAAGAAACTTTAGCACTAACTGGGACCATGAGGGCTTTAACTAAAAATCTTATACAAGGAGTAACAGAAGGATTTGAAAAAAAATTAGAGATAAATGGAGTTGGCTATAGAGCAAAACTACAAGGGTCGAAATTGGAGTTGAGTTTAGGGTATTCGCATCCAGTTTTTTATGACCTGCCTGAAGGAGTTACGGCTGAATTACCTAGTCAAACAGAAATTGTTCTAAAGTCTATGGAAAAACAGAAACTTGGACAGGTAGCTGCTGAAATAAGAGGTTTTAGACCTCCTGAGCCCTATAAAGGCAAGGGAGTTAAGTATGCTGATGAACATATAAAGAGAAAAGAATCTAAGAAGGCTTAATGATGACGAATAAATCAATACAAAGACAAAGAAGAGCCAGAAGAGGTAGATCAAAAGTTAGATCTTTGGAAATTAACAGGCTAACTGTTTATAGGTCTAATAAGCATATCTATGCTCAGATTATGGACAGTAAAGGCTCTGAAGTTTTGGCTTCCGCTTCCACTAATGAAACTGAGGTTAAGCAGCAAAATAATGGAAACATAGAAGCGGCTTCTAAAGTAGGAAAATTGATAGCGGAAAGAGCTAAAACCAAAGGAATCGAAAGCGTAGCTTTTGATAGGTCAGGATACAAATATCATGGAAGAGTTAAGGCTCTGGCAGAGGCTGCTAGAGAAGAAGGATTAAATTTTTAAGGTAATTTAGATGGATAATGCGCAGGTAACAGAAAATTTAGGATCCGAAATTCTTGAAGAGAAATTAGTTCAAGTAAATAGGGTTGCAAAAGTAGTAAAAGGTGGACGTATCTTTGGATTCACTGCTGTTACTGTTGTTGGAGACGGTAACGGAAAGATAGGATTTGGTAGAGGAAAAGCTAGAGAAGTACCTATTGCAATACAAAAAGCGTTAGATAGTGCAAGAAGAAATATGGTTACAGTGGAATTAAAGGGAAACACTATTCACTATCCAATAAAAACAAAGTTTGGCTCCTCTACTGTGTTTATGAAACCAGCGGCTCCAGGAACCGGAGTAATAGCTGGAGGTGCTATGAGAGCAGTGCTTGAATTAGCTGGAGTTCAAGATGTATTAGCAAAATGTTATGGCTCTACCACTCCTATTAATGTAGTTAGAGCAACATTTAAAGCATTAGAAGAAATGGAATCTCCTAAGACGGTTTCAAAAAGATTAGGTAAAGAATAGAAATGGCAAAGGTAAAAGTAAAATTAATTAAAAGTTTAATTGGTTCAAAAAGTTACCAAAAGAGCAGTGTATTCGGCCTTGGTTTATCAAAATTAGGTCAAGTGGTCGAAGTAGAAGATACACCAGAGAATAGAGGAATGATAAATAAATCTAGTCATCTATTGGAGGTATTGGATTAATCATGAGAGAAAAATTAAGTTTAAATACTGTTGCAAAAACAAATAAAACCAGAAAGAGGATTGGAAGAGGTCCAGGCAGTGGATCAGGAAAAACTTCTGGAAGAGGTCATAAAGGTCTGGGTTCCAGATCAGGTGGCAAGGTTAGAGCTGGATTTGAAGGCGGTCAGATGCCTCTTCAGAAAAGAGTACCGAAATATGGTTTCTCTTCCAGAGTAAATAGGTTCACAGAAGAGATCAGACTAAGCACGGTGTCTGGATTAGAAGTAGAAGAAATTTCCTTGGATCTATTAAAAGAAAAAGACCTAATTAAAAACTCAACAAAAATAGTAAAAATTATTAAGGATATAGAGAGTTGTCCTAAGTTAAACATCAAAGGTTTAAAGGCAACTTCTTCAGTTAAAAAATTGATAACCGAAGCAGGAGGAACTCTAGAAGAGTAGAAATTTCATGTCCACTAATCCAGCTAATTTACAACAATCAAAAGGACTCTCAGAATTATGGAGAAGACTAAGGTTTGTATTTTTAGCTATTATCATTTACAGAATTGGAACTCATATACCTATTCCGGGAATAGACCCAGATAGATTAGCTAGTCTTTTTGAACAGAATCAAGGGACATTGCTAGATTTATTTAATATGTTCTCCGGAGGGGCTTTAGAGAGAATGAGTATTATGGCTCTCAACATAATGCCATATATAACAGCCTCTATCATTATGAGTCTCTTAGAAGGAACAACTCCATCATTAAAGAAAAGATTTAGAGAAGAAGGAGAAGAGGGCAGAAGATTAAGAACCTCTTATGTTAGATACGGAACTGTTCTACTGGCTTTTATCCAAGCTAGTGGATTGGCTCTGGGCCTTCAAAATCAAGGATTAGCTTTAAATCCAGGAATTACCTTCCAGATAGTAGCTGTTATTTCTTTAATTACAGGTACGGTATTTTTAATGTGGCTCGGAGAACTTGTTACTGAGAGAGGGATAGGAAATGGTATTTCTATAATTATTTTTTCAAGCATTGTAGCAGGACTTCCTAGGGCAGTTGGACAAGCTTTCGAGGGAGCTAGACAAGGCGATATTAATCTTCTTTTACTATTAGCTATTGCCGCTATAGCTATTATTGCAGTTGCATTCATTGTTTGGGTTGAGAGAGGTCAAAGAAGAATAACTGTAAATTATGCAAGAAGACAACAAGGTAGAAAGATGGTTCAGGCTCAAAGCTCTTATCTGCCTATGAAAATAAATCAGGCTGGAGTTATTCCAGCTATCTTTGCTAGTAGTTTACTTCTTTTTCCAGCTTCTGCTTCAACTTGGTTTGGTCAAGGTCAAGGATTTGAATGGCTACAAGAAATAGCTCTAGCTTTAGGTCCAGGTCAACCTTTATATGTCATATTATTTTCTGTTTTGATAGCTTTCTTCTGTTTCTTTTACACAGCGCTTCAGTTTGATTCAAAGGATATATCTGAAAATTTAAGAAGATCAGGGGCGTATCTTCCAGGAATAAGACCAGGTGAACAGACGGCAGAATATGTAGATGGAGTTATGACTAGATTAACGGTTTGGGGTTCAGGTTATCTTATTTTGGTATGTTTAATGCCTCAATTTTTAATTGTTTCAGCCAATGTCCCTTTCTACTTAGGTGGTACGTCCTTATTGATTGCAGTAGTTGTAGTAATGGACTTCATGGCACAAGTACAGTCACATCTTATGTCTAAACAGTATGAATCATTGTTGAAGAAAGCTAACTTAAAAGGATATGGTTCTAATCCTCTAGGAGGAAGGTAAAAGGTATGAAAGTAAGAGCTTCAGTTAAAAAGATTTGTAGAAATTGTAAGATTGTTAGAAGAAAAGGAACTCTGTATGTTATTTGTAGTACAGAACCGAGACATAAACAAAGACAGGGTTAAAGGAGATTTTTTATGGCACGTGTAGCAGGTATCAATATTCCAGATAATAAACATATAGAGATTTCTCTTACTTATATATTTGGTATAGGTAAAACAAGAGCTTTAGGTATATGTGACGATCTAGGAATTGCTCCTTCTACAAAAATTTCTGATTTGACGGAAGAACAAATGGAGTCAGTTAGAACAGAAGTTGGTAAGTTTATAGTGGAAGGGGACTTGAGAAGAGAAATTAGCACAAACATTAAGAGGTTAATGGACCTAGGTACTTATAGAGGTATAAGACATAGACGACATCTTCCTGTTAATGGTCAAAGAACGAAAACTAACGCAAGAACAAGAAAAGGTCCAAAGAGACCGATTAGAAGGTAATTGAGATATGGTTAATAAAAAGAAAGGGTCAAAAAAGAAAGTTAGTGAAGGAATAGCTCACATTCATGCTTCTTTTAATAACACACTTATAAACATAACAGACAAGCAAGGAAACACTTTGGCTTGGGCTAGTGCTGGAGGACAAGGATTTAGAGGTTCCAGGAAAAGCACTCCCTTTGCTGCACAGAGAGCAGCTGAAGTAGTAGGAGAAAAAGTTAAACTAAATGGGATTGAGTCTCTAGAAGTGGAAGTAAGAGGTCCAGGATCAGGCAGAGAATCTGCTATTAGAGGTTTAAATGATTCTGGTTTTAATATTACCAAGATTACGGATGTTACTCCTATTCCTCATAATGGTTGTAGACCGCCTAAAAGGAGGAGAGTCTAATGGCTAGATATATTGGTCCTAAAAGTAAGCTTTCCAGAAGAGAAGGAAGAGATTTGCTATTAAAAAGCGGTATAAGAAGCTATGAGTCTAAATGTAGATCTGAAACTATTCCAGGCCAACACGGAAGAAGAAGAGGGCGCCTATCTGATTATGGTATTCAGCTCAGAGAAAAACAGAAAGTAAGAAGAATTTATGGCGTAATGGAAAAACAGTTTAGAAATTACTATAAGCAAGCAGCAAGAAAGAAAGGAGTAACAGGAACTAATCTTCTTCAATACCTAGAAGGTAGATTAGACAATGTTGTTTACAGGTTAGGATTTGCTTCTACCAGATCAGAGGCTAGACAGCTTGTAAGTCATAAAGCGGTCAAAGTTAATGAAAGTGTTGTTAACATCCCTAGTTATCAAGTATCAGTAGGAGACACTGTTTCATTAACTGACAAGAGCAAGAATCAAGATAGGGTTAAACAAGCTCTTGAGATTTCAGCTTCAAGACCAGATTGTGATTGGCTTAAAGTAGATAAAAATGATTTTAGTGGCGTTTACAACGCTGTTCCAGAAAGAGACCAATTAGATTCTGATATAAATGAGAATTTAATTGTTGAGCTCTATTCAAAATAAAGTAGAGAGGATAAAAATGACAGATAATTACGACATAATAAAAGACTTTTTAGTTCCCACTGACATAGTTGTTGAAGAGTTGGGTACTAACAGGTCAAAAATAACTTTAGAACCTTTCGAACAAGGATTTGGTCATACTTTAGGCAATGCCTTAAGAAGAATCATGTTATCTTCCATGCCAGGTACAGCAGTATCTGAAGTGAGAATAGAAGGTGTTTTGCATGAATACTCTACTTTAGAAGGAGTTGAAGAGGATGTAATTGACATCTTATTGAACCTAAAAGAGCTTTCTGTAAGAGTCATGGAAGCAGAGTCTGCAGAACTTAAGCTAGTTAAAGAAGGAGGGGGCAAGGTAACAGCTGGAGATATAGAGGTACCAGCCGGTGTTGAGATTGTTGACCCTGACCATCATATCGCTACTTTAACGGATAAAGGCTCTATCAATATGACTATGACAGTCACAAGAGGAAGAGGCTTTGTTCCAGTTAAACAATTAGCAGAAGATGAGGGCCAAGAAATAGGCCTTTTAAGACTAGATGCAACTTATTCACCTATAAAAAGAGTTTCTTATACAGTAGAGAATGCAAGGGTTGAGCAGAGAACAAACTTAGATCGACTAATAGTTGATATTGATACAGATGGAACCTTAGACTCTGAGGAGGTTCTGAGGATATCAGCAACTATTCTTCAACATCAGCTTTCAGCGTTTGCAGAACTTGGTAGACTGGAAGAAGTTATTGAAGAAAAAGAAGAAGTTAAGATTGATCCAGTCATGCTAAGACCAGTTGATGAATTGGAGTTAACTGTAAGATCTGCAAACTGCTTAAAAGCAGAAAATATACATTACATTGGAGACTTAGTGACCAGAATGGAATCGGACTTATTAAGGACTCCTAATTTAGGAAAGAAATCTTTAAATGAAATTAAAGATGTTCTTGCATCAAGAGGATTATCTCTAGGTTTAGTCCTTGAGCATTGGCCACCAGAAAACGTAAGTTAATCATGAGACATAGAAAATCAGGAAGAAAATTTAATAGAAACAGTTCTCACAGAACTGCGATGATGAGGAATTTGGCTTCTTCTATTATCGTTCATGAGTCTGTTAAGACAACTTTAGCTAAAGCGAAAGAAATAAGAAGGTTTCTTGAGCCTTTGATCACTCTTTCAAAAGAGAATTCCGTAGCTAATCAAAGGCTAGCTTTTTCTAGACTAAGAAACAGAGAAGCAGTGGCCAAGTTGTTTGATGAATTAGGTCCTAGATTTAAAGATCGACCTGGTGGGTATCTTAGAATTTTAAAAAGAGGCTATAGAGCAGGTGATAAATCACCTATAGCCCAGATAGAGTTAGTAGAAAAGTCTATAGAGCAGGAATTGCCTGAACTATCTGAGGATTTAGAAAAAGAAGCTTCCTAATTTTAGTTACTTTTTAAGCACATCTATTAGAAATTTCCCAGTGTAAGACCTTTTAATTTTTGAAAGATCTTCTGGAGTTCCTTGGGCAATAATTTCTCCTCCCTCTGCTCCTCCTTCAGGGCCTAGATCAATAATCCAGTCTGAACATTTTATTACTTCCATATTGTGTTCTATGACAGCTACCGTGTTGCCGTTATCCCTTAATCTTTTCAGAACTTCCAATAATAAATTTACATCATGAAAGTGAAGACCTGTGGTTGGTTCATCTAACAAGTAAAGAGTGTGTCCTAAAGGAGATTTAGATAATTCTTTAGCGAGTTTAATTCTTTGAGCCTCTCCCCCTGATAAAGTCGTAGCTTGTTGACCCAATTTTATATAACCAAGTCCAACATCCCTTAGAGTTTCAAGTTTTTTCTTTATTACAGGGATAGAGCTAAAGAAAGTTAGTGCATCATCAACAGTCAGCTCAAGGACTTCATAAATATTTTTTCCTTTATATTTAACTTCAAGAGTTTCTCTATTGTATCTTTCTCCATTACAAGCATCGCATTTAACGTAAATATCAGGTAAAAAGTGCATTTCAACTTTAATTACACCATCACCTTGACAGGCTTCACACCTGCCTCCTTTAACATTAAAACTAAACCTTCCTGGTTTATAGCCTCTAGATCTAGATTCTTGTGTTCCAGAGAAGAGATCTCTTATAGGAGTAAATAAACCTGTATATGTAGCTGGATTAGATCTGGGTGTTCTTCCTATAGGGCTTTGGCTAATCTCTATGATCTTACTAACTTCTTCAGCTCCTTCTAGAGATTGATATGGTTTTGATTCAGATCTAGTGCTTTTGTTTAAAACATCAGTAACTGCGGGGAGAAGGGTTTGGTTTAAAAGGGTAGACTTTCCTGAACCAGAAACACCTGTAATGCATATAAAGAGACCTAAAGGAATATCTAGATCAACTTCTTTAAGGTTGTGTCCAGAAGCTCCTTTTAATTTTAGCCAGCCTTCTTCAGATCTTTTACTTTTAGGTTTTCTTCTTTTAGAAGGAATATTGATTTTCTTTTGCCCTGATAAGTATTGGCCCGTTATAGAATTTTTAGATTTGGATATTTCTTTTGCAGTACCTTCTGCACAAACTTTTCCTCCATGAACACCCGCCCCTGGACCTATATCGATTACATGATCAGCAAAAAACATTGTCTCTTCATCATGTTCTACAACAACTACAGAGTTTCCTAAATCTCTCAGTTTTTCTAGAGTTTTTAGTAGCTTTTTATTATCTCTTTGATGAAGTCCAATAGAAGGTTCGTCCAGTATATAAGTAACTCCTACCAATCCTGCACCTATTTGACTAGCTAGTCTTATTCTTTGAGCTTCACCGCCACTTAAACTTTCTGCACTTCTGTCTAGAGTAAGGTAGTTAAGACCTACATCAATTAAGAATTCTAATCTTTCATTTACTTCCTTAACAATCCTGTCTGCAATTTCCTTTTTTGTTCCTTTAAGTTTTAATTTACTAAAAAAAGCAAATGACTGATCTATAGTCATTTCTGTTATTGAAGAGATAGATTTATCTTCTAAGAAAACATTCCTAGCTTCTTCTCTTAGCCTTGTTCCCTCACATGATTTACAGTTTTTAAAACTAAACATTTTAGATAAATCTTCTCTTATAAAGTTGGAATCAGTCTCTCTATATCTTCTATTTACATTATTGATGACGCCCTCGAATGCAAAAAATCTTTCCATTCTTCTGCCACGTTTATTCGTCCAGCTAAAATCAACTATTTCTCCATTTGAACCATTGAGAATTAAATCCCTTATCTCAGTATTTAAATCAGAAAAAGGCTCTTCTAATGAAAAGTTATATTGCTTAGATAAACATTTCATCATGTGATAGTGGTACTTTCTATTTATATCCCATCCTCTAATAGCACCTTCTTGTATGGAAAATCTTTCATCGTAGATTATTCTCTTTTCATCAACGTATGGCTTTATTCCTAAACCTTCGCAATCAGGACAAGCACCAGATGGGTTGTTAAAAGTAAATAATCTTGGTTCTAGTTCTGGAATACTATAACCACATTTTGGGCATGCCATTTTTGATGAGTAGGTTATTTCATCGTCTTCATTATCTAAGTCCAATGTTTTTATAATCCCCTCTCCGAGTGTTAAAGCATTTTCTACTGACTCTGATAATCGCAGTCTAAAATCATCAGACATCTTCTTCTTTTCTGGAACTTTGACTCTATCAATAACTGCTTCGATGAAGTGTTTTTTATTTTTATTTAGCTTAGGTATGTCATCAATGTCGACCACAATATTATTTACCCTTACTCTCACATATCCTTGTACTTTTAATTCTTCAAAAACATGCAAGTGTTCGCCTTTTTGATTTGTAATAATTGGAGCAAGAATAAGCAATCTAGAATTTTGATTAATTTTAATTATCTGATCACATATCTGATTAGAAGTTTGGCCTTCTAAAGAATCTCCATGATCTGGACATCTAGGAGTTCCTGCTCTAGCAAAAAGAAGTCTCAGATAATCATAAACTTCAGTGACTGTACCCACAGTGGATCTAGGATTATGAGAAGTAGATTTTTGTTCTATTGATATCGCCGGAGACAACCCTTCTATGTGATCTACATCAGGTTTTTCCATCATAGAAAGAAAGTTTCTGGCATAAGAAGAAAGTGATTCTACATATCTGCGTTGTCCCTCTGCATAAAGAGTATCGAAAGCTAATGATGATTTACCTGAACCCGAAAGGCCTGTAACAACAACCAATTTGTTTCTTGGTAAGTTAACATCTATGTTTTTTAAGTTGTGCTGTCTTGCACCTCTTACTTTTATCTCTTTCATTTAAATGAATTCTTTTGAACTTATTGATTAAAATCTGATTATAATCTCTAACTCGATAGATTAACTTAAATAAATTAAAGGAAAAATGGCAAGAAGCGGAATAAACAAAGTAATATTAGTAGGGAATTTAGGTCAAGATCCAGATGTAAAATATACACCAGGTGGAGCAGCAGTCACAACCTTAAGCATTGCTACCTCTGAATCATGGAAAGACAAAGATACCGGAAATGAACAAGAAAGAACTGAATGGCATAGAGTTGTCTTATGGAGAAGGTTGGCAGAAATTGCTGGAGAATATTTAAAAAAAGGATCTAAAGTTTACATTGAGGGCTCTTTACAAACTAGAAAATGGGAGCAAGATGGTGTAACAAGATACACAACAGAGATTAATGCAAGAGATATCCAGTTCTTGGACAGCAGAGGGTCTTCGAATAACTCTGATACATATGATCAATCACCACCCGAAGGCCAAGAACCTCAAGATGTCTCACAGAGTTCAATAGAGGATGATGATATTCCCTTTTAGTTTAGGGTTTCAAAAACAAGACAGGCATTTGTGCCACCAAAACCAAAACTGTTTGACATAACTTTTTTAAAAGTTCCTGTTTGATTTTTTCTCAGAATATTGGCTTTAGAAATTTTTTCATCAATGTGATCTATATTAGCTGAAGCACAGAGAAATCCTTCATTTAACATTAGTAGACTATAGATTGATTCTTGTACTCCTGCTGCACCAAGAGAGTGACCTGTTAAAGATTTAGTTGAACTAATTAAGGGACTATTTTTACCAAAAAGATTATGTATAGCTTCAATCTCAGCAATATCGCCAACTGGAGTGCTTGTTCCATGAGCGTTGATATAATCAGGGTTTTCTCCTCCGGACATAGTTAATGCTGTTTCCATGCATCTTAAAGCACCTTCTCCAGAAGGGCTGACCATATCATGGCCATCTGAAGTGGCAGCATAACCAGTAAGTTCTGCATATATTTTGGCTCCTCTTTTCTTTGCATGCTCCAGCTCTTCAATTACTAGAGCTCCACCTCCACCAGCTATGACAAAACCATCTCTATCTTTATCAAAAGCTCTAGAAGCTTTATGAGGATCTTCATTATATTTTGTTGAAAGAGCTCCCATGGCATCGAATAGGCTAGTTATACCCCAGTGCTCTGCTTCAGCTCCTCCAACAATTAATACATCTTGTTTATTTAGTTGTATCTGTTCCATGCCAACACCTATGCAATGAGCACTTGTAGAGCAAGCAGAAGAAATAGAGAAATTTATTCCCTTTATTTTTAGAGCTGTTGATAGGCATGCTGAGACTGTACTACCCATCGCTTTTGTAACTCTATAGGGGCCTATTCTCTTTAAACCTTTTTCTCTAAGAATATCAGCCGATTCAATTTGATCTTCTGAAGAAGCTCCACCTGAACCCATTATCAATCCTGTTCTAGGATTGGATACCATTTCTTCAGTTAAATTTGCGTCATTTATAGCCTGACTGGCACTTATATACCCAAAAGCAGCTGCCTCACCCATGAATCTTAAATTCTTCCTATCAATATTTTCTTTTAAATCTAATTCTTTAATTGATCCCGAAACATGACTCCTAAGGCCCATTTCCTCATAAATAAGGTTACTTGTTATACCTGAATTTAGATTGGTTAGAGAATTTTTTACTTCATTAATATTATTTCCAATACTGGACACAATACCCATGCCTGTAACTACAACTCTTCTCATATTCTAGAAACTACTTGTGTCTTCAAAAAGGCCTACTTTAAGTCCTTTAGCAGTGTAGATTTCTCTGCCATCTACTTTCAGAGAACCTTCTCCAATTCCTACTACTAAATCAAGATTTAATACTCTCTTGATATCGATATCAATAGTTACTTTTTTTGCTGTTGGAAGAACTTGACCAAAGAATTTCACTTCCGAAGAACCAAGGGCTCTTCCTTTTCCTGGATTGCCAAGCCAGCAAAGATAGAATCCTACTAGTTGCCACATTGCATCTAAACCCAGACAGCCAGGCATTACAGGGTCTCCTTTAAAATGACAATCAAAAAACCAAAGATCAGGATTGATATCGAGTTCTGCAATTATTTTACCTTTATTGTACCTACCTTCTGAGTTATTAATTTCCTCAATTCTGTCAAACATAAGCATATTAGGAGTAGGTAGCCTTCCATTTTTCTCTCCAAATAAATTACCTTGAGAACAATCTAATAGTTCCTCTTTGGTATAACTGCTTTGGGGTGTAAAGTTATCCATAATATTAATAATACCTAAAATGAACTATTAGTGATATTTTTTGG
>CACOMS010000025.1 GCA_902628375.1 uncultured SAR86 cluster bacterium
GAAAGATGGAACATGAAATTTTAATTAAAGGCGGCTCTGTAATTGATGGAACTGGGTCTGAGGCTATAGAAGCTGATGTGGCAGTGAATGCGGGTGTTATTACTGAAATTGGGAAAATCGAAGGAAAGGCTAAAACAACTATCGATGCAGAAGGACAAACAGTCACTCCTGGTTTTGTAGATATTCATACTCATCTAGATGCTCAAATTGGCTGGGATCCTGAAATGACTCCTATTTGCTGGCATGGTGTTACCACAGCTTTGATTGGAAACTGTGGCCTCACTTTTGCTCCTTGTAAGCCTGATGATGTCGAAATTCTAGCTGGCATGATGGAAACAGTGGAAGACATTCCTAAGCAAGCCATTCTCTCTGGACTTCCTTGGAATTGGGAGCACTATGGTCAATACCTCGATATGCTGGAAGAGCTGAAACCTTCACTAAATGTTGCTGGTCTCGTGGGTCATTCAGCTGTTCGCTATTATGTTATGGGTGACCGATCTTTTGATGAGCAAGCAACAGAGACTGAGAAACAGCAGATGGCGGAAATTGTAGAAAAAGCCATGAAAGACGGTGCAGTTGGATTCTCTACCAATCGTTACGAGCCACATAAAGCTCCTGATGGTCGTTCAATTCCAGGAACCTTTGCTGAATGTTCTGAGCTTGTAGAGATTGCGAAAGTTGTTGGACCTAGGGATGGTTTGATGCAACTAGTTGGTGCAGATGCTGAGGTAATGAGATCGATTGCTGAAACAGAAGGAAGCAGAGTCTTATTTAGTTATGGTTGTTCAGGCGAAGAAGGGTCTGGAGCTATGGCTGCTAGACATCTTAACGAAATGAACTTGGAGGGGCGTAATATCACCGCTACCAGTCATACACGCGGATCAGGTTTCATGTTTGGCCTCCAATCAGGCATACCTATACAAGGTCCAACTTGGGATGAATTAAGAAAAAAAGATTTTGATGCTAGATTGGAAGCCATCAATAATGAAACTTTCTGTAAGGCTCTAGTGGCAGAAGCGCGTGAATCGGGATCTTGTCATATCCCTCTGCAAAGAGTCTACTTTCTGGGCCTCGACAAGATACCTGACCATAACTCTGCACAAAATCTGATAGAGCTATCAAAATTAGCTTCTGAGCACTGGTCTGAAACTTTTTTACGTCTATCAAGAGAAAGTCAAGGTCGTGGTCTTTTCAACTGGCGCATGTTTAGCACTAACCTTAAAGAACAAGGAGATTTATTTGCCAGCGAACATCTAATTCCTGGACTTGGTGATGTTGGAGCGCATGTTTCTCAAATTATGGATGGAGGTTGGGCAAGCTTCATACTGTCTCACTATGTGCGTGAGAAAGGTGTATTCACGCTTCCTCAAGCTATAAAGCGAATGACAGCCGATCCTGCAGCAGTTATTGGTCTCAAGGATCGAGGTATTCTGAAAACAGGAATGAAAGCAGACATTAATGTCTTTAATCCAGAAGAAGTGAATGAGTTACAGCCCGTATTAGTGAATGACTTTCCTGGTGACGCACCGCGATACATACAGAAGTCACGCGGATTCAAAGCAACGATTGTCAACGGTCAGGTCAATGTACTTGATGGAGAGCCTACTGGTGCTCGAGCAGGCCAGGTACTTCGACATTAAGAAATTAATTTTTCTTCGAAAGCTTAAATAAAAGAAGCCCATTCTTCCAATGGGCGTCTTTCGGTTCGTAACTGATTAACCTTGGCATCTTTGTCCTCATAACCTATAGACATGCCACAAAAGAGCATTAAATCTTCTTCGGTATTACAGAATTCCTTTACGCTTTCTGGCTTCATAGACCAAGCTTCTTGAGCACATGTGCTTAACCCTTCCTCTTGAGCCAATAACATAAAAGTTTGCAAGAACATTCCAAGATCAGACCACTGTGGTTTACCCATTTGTTTGTCTACAAAACAAAAGAAAGCTGCTGGTGCTCCAAAGAAAATAAAATTCTCAAGCATTTGGTTGGTCCTTGCTTCATGATCTTCTCTTCCTATTCCTAATAGAGAATACATATCCATGCCAACTTTAAATCTTGAAGTCTTATAAGGCTCCTTTAATCCTTTGGGGTAAATATCATATTCGGGGGTTTCTGGGTCAGTCCAATTCTTCTGGAACTCGAGGAACTTATCCATTGACTCATTATTTATTACTGAGATTCTCCAAGGCTGAAGGTTTCCGCCCGAGGCTGCTCTAGCACTCTTTTCTAGAAGAGCTTCTATAGTCGAATTCTCTATTGGTTTATCTAAAAATGCCCTTATTGACCTTCTTGACTCAACTGCCTCTGAAACTTTCATATATTCTCCTTAATTTAATGTCCTAACTCTTCAGCTGCTTTTTGTTTTGCCCACTTGTAATTTGCTTTTCCATTAGGAGCTCTCATGACTTCATCTACAAACAAGACTTGTTTGGGAAGTTTATAACCAGCCAAATGATCTCTAGTAAAAGCAATTAGATCTTGTTCTTTAACTTCTTTTCCTTCCTGATAAGAAGCCAAAGCAACAACTCTCTGACCAAATCTATCATCCGATACTCCTACTACAAGACAATCGTATACATCTGGGTGTCTTTTAACCGCTTCCTCAACCTCTTCGGGGTAAACTTTTTCTCCTGCTGTATTAATGCAATTACTACCTCTCCCTAATAGGGTTATACTTCCATCTTCTTCGACTAACGCATAATCACCAGGAAAGCTGTACCTAACACCATTTACTTCTTTAAATGTCTCAGCAGATTTTTCTGGATCTTTGAAATACCCTAAAGGGACTAGTCCGCTTGTTCCAATTTTCCCCATAACTCCTGAACCGGGTTCAACTATTTGTCCTTCGTCGGAAATAACTATTGTTCCAGGATTTAGAACAAATTTTGCTGTTGGAGCTGGTGCTTCTCTAGAAGCAATTGAAGATCCCATGCCTCCTTCGGTAGATCCCATTGCATCGACTAAAAGCATGTCCTTGTGTTTAAGTAAGCCCTCTTTAACTTCAGAGCTCCACATAACACCACTTGAAGCAATCATATTTAAGCTATCCAAATTAAATGACCTTCCTTCACTTTCTGCATTATCTAAGGTATCCAGAATTGGTTTAGCAAATGCATCTCCTACAATTATTAAATTATTTACTTTGTTCTTCTCTACTACTCTTAATAAACTATCTGGGTCAAACCCCAGCTCTGGGATAGTTACAACTGTCCCGCCTGAAATTAATGGAATTAAGGCGCCCAGCCACATCCCTGTACCATGCATCAAAGGGCAAGCGGGTAAACTTATGGGTAATTTATCTTCTTCTGAAAGCTCACCAATAACATTTGTAATTTCATCTAAATCAACTTTTTCTTGAATAGGAAGAAAACCCCAAGCACCTCCTGTGCCTAGCATTGCCTTAAGAAACCCTTCATGTTGGTACATAACTCCTTTTGGCATACCTGTAGTTCCGCCTGTATAAAGCATATAGATGTTTTCTCCAGACCTCTTAATTCTTTCCATAGGTTCATTGGTCTGTATGGCGTTTTCATAATCCACTGCAAATTCTAAGAGATCTTTTGAAGAATCTTCTACCTGGATAAAAAGTTTAACTTTGGTTAATTTATCTTTAATGGATGTAATTTGGTCTGCATAACATCCTTGAAAGAAAATGGCTTCTGCATCAGAGTTATCCAGTAAATAAACCAACTCTTCTTCCTTGTACCTATAATTAACATTAACCGGGACTCCTTTTATTTTAAAAGTAGCATATTGCGCTTCAAGATATTCATTGGAATTATGTAAATAAAGTCCAACTTTTGAATCATCTCCTAAGCCGGCTTTCGTTAATTCTGTTGCTAGTTTTGCGGCCCTTTGATCATAATCTTCCCAGGATCTTTTAACTTCGCCGCAGATCAGGGCAGTTCTATTTGGAATTATGTCTGATATCTTTTCCCAAAGTGTTGCGTAATGGGTTTCCATTTATATTCTCCTTAATTTCTTGGAATCCAACTTCCATGAGCACCATAAGGAACTCTCTGAGGTATTAATATCTCAGCTACTGGTTTAGACTCAAAATCATCTGCTCTGATAATGGCTAGCTTCGATGTTCTTGTTTCTCTTTCGTGGACTAAGCAAAAAACATATCCATCTTGTTCATCTGAGTTCGCTGAAGCAGGAACAAATATTGGCTCTCCTCCAGCTACATTATTCCCTAAGAAATGCGTTTGTCTTTCACCTGTTTCCAAGTCATATTTATAAATACAATCACCAAGGGTTAGGGTCTCTACATCAGTTTCCAGTTTAAGGCAGTAGCCAGCAGAAGCTTTAAGCCCCATTCTTCTGTCATCCACCCTTGGGAAGTCACAAGGAGAATCATCCAGTTGCTCTTCTTTTACTTGTCCAGTAGCTAAGTCCAAAGTCCATCTCCACAATCTCCCTACAGTCGTCTCGCCACCATAGACATCTTGGAAACCACCAACCATGGCCTCTTTTTGTCTGGAGACATACATAACTATTTTGCCGTCTTCTTCATGGGAATTAAAAGTATGAAAAACAAAACATGGATCTATCTCAAACCACTTAATATCAGAATTGGTTCCATTTCTAGGCATTACTCCCAATCTAGCTCCACACTCAGGCATAAATCCAAAAGGAGAGCCTGTTTTAACTGCCAAATTCATATCAGAAACTATGGGTAAATCCATAAAGATTACATAGTTCCTAGTAACAGCCCAGTCATGCATCATTACAGCTCTAGGCAAAGTAATGTCCTCTTTCTGTGCCATTGATCCGTCTGCATTAACTCTGTAATAAGTTAAGAAAGGATCTCCCATCATAGAATAACCAAAGAATAATAACTCTCCCGTTTCAGGACATACTCGTGGATGAGCTGTCATTGCTCCATTAAGCTCTCCAGAAAAATCATAAACTCCTACTGTATTTAAATCTATATCTACTTCCCATGGTAGATGAGTCTCTTCAAGCGCCAATAATTTACCTGAATGCTCAATGATGTGAGTATTTGCAGGAGAAGCTTCTAGCTTTCCGAAGGAGCTCATAACATCATCATCGTTCTCATAATAAGGAGTTCTGACATATCTATTTTTGTAAGATGCTTTTCCTTCTGAAATCTCTACGCTATGAAGCATGCCGTTACCGAAGAACCAGTGATCACTTGAACCAGACCTTGGATTAAACCCATTTCTTATGTAAGTTCCTTTTAACTCAGAGGGTATCTCTCCAACTACCTGGAGGTCTGAGCTTGTAATTTCCTCTTTAATTGGCCCCCAATTTCCTTTTAGATGCCAAGAAAGCTCCTCATTGGTATCTTTATCTTCGACTAATACTTCTGACATTATTTCTCCCCAAAATTTATCGATTTAAGGTATCAGTTATATCAAAATTTATTTTCGAAGGCCAATAAGAAAAGGTTTCTTAATAATCTATTTTATCTTCAACAGCATGACCTTTCTTGGGAATTAAGGCTGATCTTTTATAACTAGCTACTATAGTTCCATCTTGATTCTTTCCTGTTGTTTGTACAGTAACTATCCCATCATTAGGTCTAGACTTAGATTCTCTTTTTTCTAGAACTTCTGATTCTGCATATAAAGTATCTCCAACATACAAAGGATGGGGTAAGACGATATCCGTCCAACCTAAGTTTGCTATGGCTTTTTGACTTATGTCGCTCACGCTCATGCCTACCATTAAAGATACAGTTAGAGGACTTAAAACTAATGTCTTTCCAAATTCTGTACCTTTACCAAATTCTTCATCTATGTGAAGAGGATGTTGATTCATGGTAAGGAGAGAGAACCAAATATTATCTGTCTGAGTTATTGTACGGCCTGGTCGATGTTCGTAGATGTCTCCCACAACAAAGTCTTCATAATAGCGACCATAACTTTCCCTATATCTTCCAGGCTCTATTTCTTTATTCTTAGACATAAACTACTCCTCAATCAATGATAGTTTTCTTTTCATCACTTCTACAATTGGTGCATCTATCATCTTTCCATTATAGGAAGTGACTCCCCCTTTGGACTCCTTAAATGCTTCAATTATACCCTTTGCTTCTTTAATCTCTTCTTTAGTGGGTAAAAGGCCTCTTCTTATAACCTCTATCTGGTTTGGATGAATAGCTGCTTTGCTTATAAATCCCATACCTTTAGCCCTTGTAACCTCTGCCGATAAACCTTCAAGATCAGCCATATTCATATATGGACTATCTATTAACATTAAATTCGAAGATGAAGATTCAATTATTAACTTAGACCTAGTATATAAAAGAGCATCCCAGCTCATATCGCTTCCTAAAGACTTACTTAAATCCGCTGCGCCTAACAAGAACCCGCCAAGGTTCTCAAAAGAAGAAATTGATTCCAGGTTTTTTACTGCTTCTGCTGATTCTATAAGCGCAATGACTGGATTTTCTAATTCTACACCTATAAAAGAATCAATATTTTCTGCCTTAGGAATAATGATAGAGCTAAAGCAAGATTGAACATTACTTAATTCAGCTAAGTCTTTCTTTCCTTCGTCTGTGTTAGGAGGATTGATTCTGACAAAGACAGTCGTATCAATTTCAGATTCTTTTAAAAAAACTACTAACTCTCTTAAAGAATTATCTTTTTGGTCTAAGGGTATTGAGTCCTCCAAATCTAAAATAACTCCATCAGCCCCTGAAGATATGGCTTTATGACAAAAATCTAACCTGTTGGCTGGAATAAATATCGGGGAAATTGGTAAAGTTCTCAAAACTATTGTGGAGGGCTACAAAGAATTTCTTTCTTTTTCTATCAGAAAATCTACTACTTCTAAAATTCTGTTTGTTCCAACCTCTCTGGTTGCAGAAACCTTGTATTTACCATTAACAATTAAAGTAGGGACACCTGTTATTTTCCAATCTTTCATTCGTCTATCTGCTTGTCGTATGGAGTTCTCAACCCCAAAAGATTTAGATACTCCTCTGTATCTATCTCTATCTACTCCCAAGCCCTTAAAGAAATATTCTAGCTCTGTATTGCCTGTAAGCATTCTTCTCTCTCTGTGAAAGGCATTAAAGGCAGCGGGTATAGCTGAATCTTCAACTCCTAATGACTTTGCTGTATAAAAGAGCCTTGCATGAGTCTTCAACATTTCATTCCAAGTTGCATGAGATTTCCAGAAATTTACATCAGAAGGCAAATTCCTTTCCCACCCTTCAATATAGGACTCTAAAGCATAACAATGATTACAGCCTATCCAAAAAACTTCTACTACCTCAATCTTTGATGGATTTGAAGTAGTTGTTGGGCTGTCAAGGAGTTGGTAGTGCCTTCCTTCTACAAAAGTCTCTGCTTCTGCGCAAGAGGCTGTTAATAAAGCAAGAACTAATAGAAGAGGCTTTAAATCAAATAAATTTCTAATATAGTCCATGAATAAAACTCGCTAATGCTTCTATTTCTTTATCGTCTAACTTGTAGGCTATAGAAACCATTATCTTAGACGCTTCTGAATAATCACGATCACCTGTTCTGTATTCTTTAAGAGTTTTTGCTATGTACTCTGGTTTCTGACCACTTAGGAGAGGATAGGCTGCTTGGCTATTTCCTAATCCATTTGGTGAATGGCATCCAGTGCAAGCTGGCACTCCCTTCTCTATATTTCCTGAAAAATAAAGCTTATGCCCCAAATCTACTAAATCCTTCTTAGCTTCACCTACGCTATTTTTATTACTAGCATAGTAAGCGGCTAGATCTTTCAAGTCCTGCTCATTTAGTGAATCTAGTATACCCATCATTTCAGGTATAACTCTTTCGCCAGATTTAATTAAGGCGAGTTGCTTTTCCAAATAAGCTGCATTCTGACCTGCCAAAGAAGGCCAAAGGCCCATGATGCTATTTCCATCCGCTCCATGGCAAGAAGAGCAAGTATAAGACTTGTCTTTACCTGCCTCTGGATCACCAGAACCACTTAAAAAAAGAGAAAATAAAACGATAGTTAATATTCTGTTTTTCATGAAAATTTATTCAAATTGATGTGTTGCGCCAGAATTATATACTAACCTATTAAACTGATCCTTAATTTATAACAATCATGGTAAATGTAAGTCCTTTTGCAGAAATAGAATTCTCAAAAAGTGTTTTTGAGATAGAACACCTACCTCCTGATAGTGGGCATGAGGTTGCATTTTGTGGAAGGTCTAATTCAGGAAAGTCTAGTATGCTTAATGCTCTTAGCCAGAACCCAAAAATTGCAAAAACTAGTAAGACTCCCGGCAGAACACAATCTATAAATGTATTTGATATAAAAGGATTTAAGAATAAGAGATTTATGGATTTACCAGGTTATGGATTTGCTAAGGTCTCAAAGAAAACACAAAAGGATTGGGGGATATTGATGCATCAATATTTCAGCTCCAGACACTCTTTAAGAGGAATTATTTCGATAATGGACATAAGGAACCCATTTAAAGAGACAGACCTGCAAATGATTGAGTGGGCAAATCATGAAAATATTCCAATCCAGATCATTCTGAATAAATCAGATAAGTTTTCAAATAATAAAAAAATTAATGGTTTAAATTCTGCAATCAATTATCTAGATAAAAATAAACTTTTAGGAAGAGTCCAAACGTTTTCTTCAAAAAACAAGGATGGAATTAATGAGCTAACTGAAACTATTACTGGATGGTTAGAAATGTAAAAGCCCCAGTCATTTTGGGGATATGGCTGGGGCTTATCTAGCCTAACTAACTTCAGGTATATATAAAGACAAAAAAATTTAATGAAAGTTCAAAATTTTCTTTCAAAATCAAAAATAAACATTAGTCTAAGCTATAGAAATGGCAGAAATTAATTCAGAACAGGATCCCATCATTTTAATTGACGGATCCTCTTATTTATATAGGGCTTATCATGCCCTTCCACCTCTCGAGAGCTCTAAAGGACAGCCCACTGGAGCAATAAGAGGAGTGGTGAGTATGATTAAACGAATACTTGAAGATCACCCCGAAAGTCCTGTTGCAGCTGTGTTTGATGCCAAAGGAAAGACCTTTAGAAATGATATGTATAAAGATTACAAGGCTAACAGGCCACCTATGCCAGAGGATCTTGTTGCTCAAATTGAACCTATACATGAAATCATAAAGTTATTAGGCATAAAAATAATTGTTAAAACAGGTGTTGAGGCCGATGACGTTATTGGAACTCTGGCTGAAGAGGCTAATAAACTTAACCTAAATGCAGTCATATCAACTGGAGACAAAGATATGACTCAGCTAGTTAATAAAAGGGTTAAGGTGGTTAATACCATGAGTGGTGAGCTGCTGGATGAAGATGGAGTAGAAAATAAATTTGGTGTGGGCCCAAATCTCATTATTGACTACTTGGCCTTGATCGGCGATACATCTGACAATGTTCCTGGTGTTGACAAAGTTGGCCCAAAGACAGCAGTAAAATGGCTTAAAGAATATGAAAACCTAGATGGTATAGTCAAAAATGCAGAATCAATTAAAGGAAAGGTAGGAGAAAACCTTAGATCTTCTCTAGACCAATTACAACTCTCAAAAGAACTAGTAACAATAAAGAAAGATGTCGACTTAGAGCTTTCAGTTTTAGACTTAAAAGTAGAAGAGCCTAACCAAGAAAAGCTAAATGAAATTTTTAAAGAGCTGGAATTTAAAACTTGGCTTGAACAAGAAGAAAAAGAAAAGCCAAAAGAGGTATCAATAAAAAAAGCAAATTATGAACTAATTAACACTAAAGAATCTTTAGAAGGTCTTGTTAAGAAGATGAAAGCATCTTCTATTGTTTCTATAGATACAGAAACCGATGGTCTCGATTATATGGATGTAAATCTTGTGGGCATTTCTATTTCTACAAAAAGCGGAGAAGGTTCCTACATACCCTTGCTTCATGAAGATGAATCAATAAAACAGCTCTCTACTGATTTTGTGATAAAGAAATTAAAGCCTGTACTGGAATCTTCCAAAGTTAAATTAATTGGGCAGAACATTAAATTTGATATGAATATTCTTTCTAGATATGGAATAAACATCAAACAGATAGAATCTGACACTATGTTGATGAGTTATGTCCTTAACAGTACAGCCACCAGGCACAATCTAGACGCCTTATCTGGTTATTATTTAAACCATAAAACAATTACATTTGAAGAAATAGCTGGAAAAGGGGCTAAGCAAATTACTTTTGATAAAGTCTCTATTGATAAAGCTGTTGAATACGCGTCTGAGGACGCAGACATAACACTTAGGCTTTATGAGAAGTTACTTCCAGAATTAGAAAAGGACCCTTCTTTGAATGGTTTATTAAATGAAGTAGAGGTGCCTTTAGTAAAAATACTTTCTAAAGTAGAAAGTGTGGGCGCCTTGCTGAATAAAAAGGTATTACAAGCTCAGTCTAAAGATTTAGCTGAGAGAATAGAAAGACTAGAAGAGCATGCTTATGAAGTAGCAGGTGAAGAGTTCAACTTAGGATCTCCCAAGCAACTACAAGAAATATTTTTTGAAAAACTTGGATATCCAATAATCAAAAAGACCCCTGGGGGACAGCCCTCAACTGCCGAGAATGTCTTACAAGAACTTTCTTTAAATTATGATCTTCCAAAAATAATATTGGAGCATAGGACCTTAAGCAAACTTAAGAGCACTTACACAGATAAGCTTCCAAATCAGATTTCGAATAATACATCTAGAGTTCATACCTCTTTTCATCAGGCTGTAACAACAACAGGGAGGCTGTCCTCTTCAGACCCCAACCTCCAAAATATTCCTATAAGAACTGAAGATGGTAGAAGAATTAGACAAGCCTTTGTTCCTGAAAAAGGCTATAAGCTTCTGTCCGCTGACTACTCTCAAATAGAGCTTAGAGTTATGGCGCATCTATCAGGAGACGAAGGGCTGATTCAGGCCTTTAAAAATAAAGAAGATATCCATTCAAGTACTGCCAGTGAAGTATTCAATGTTCCTTTAGAAGAAGTTGATGAAGACCAAAGAAGAAGTGCAAAAGCTATTAATTTTGGACTTATTTATGGCATTTCTGCTTTTGGTCTAAGCAATCAACTAAAAATAAATAGAAATTTAGCGGCAGAATACATGGATATTTATTTCTCTAGATACCCTGGTGTAAGAAAATTCATGGACAGCACAAAAGAGAGTGCAAGAAAGAAAGGATACGTTGAGACTCTTTATGGAAGAAGACTATATCTTCCTGAGATTAATCAGGGTAATGCAATAAGAAGGCAAGCTGCTGAAAGGGTCGCAATAAATGCTCCGGTTCAAGGTACGGCCGCAGACATTATGAAAAAAGCAATGATATTGGTAGATAACGCCATAGAGAACTCAAAGCTTGACACTAAGATCATTCTCCAAGTTCATGATGAATTAATCTTAGAAACAAATGTCTCAGATTGTGATGCAACAAAAAAACTTCTAATAACAAATATGGAAAAAGCTGCAAACTTGGATGTTCCTTTGGAAGTGGATGTTGGTTTAGGTAACAATTGGGACCAGGCCCATTAGATGACAATGATAAAAGATATTCTTTTTTATTCACCAAAAAGAGTTTTTCTTATAACTCTTGTAATGAGTGTTATAGGAATTGCAGTAGCCTTATTCTGGGAAAACTATATGGGCTTAAAGCCCTGTATGCTCTGCTATCTTCAGAGAGGAAGTATTTATCTGATTATTATTATTTCTGCCATAAGCTTATTGCATTCAGAAATGTCTCTAAAAACTTTTAGGTTGTACCTCTTGTCTATTCTGGGCTCTATTATTCTTGGCGCCGTGTTTGCAATCAGACAGCTGTATCTTCAAAACCTACCCGATGAATTAGTTCCTAGTTGTGCACCTGATTTGGATTACCTCCTAGATACTCTTCCTGTTTTTGAAGTCTTGATGATGGCAATTCAGGGTGATGGAAACTGTGCAGAGGTTATGTGGCAGTTTGTAGGGATAAGCATACCGGGCTGGTTGCTGATATCCTTCATAGGAGGATCTATTTATATTTTATCTTCTTTGTATTTTTCAAATGGTATTCATTCTCATAATAGATATAATTAGCAACTCTTAAAAGCCTTAGAAATGACATCAAATATTTTTTTAAATCTGTCTCAGGATGAGTTGATTCAAGAATCAATAAATCGTGGCGAAGGTGAAATAGCAGCAAATGGAGCCTTGCTTGTCG
>CACOMS010000026.1 GCA_902628375.1 uncultured SAR86 cluster bacterium
TTTAAGGTAGGTAAAAGGCCGTCTAGTTTAGATTGCCAAATTGCTTCGTAGGCAAGGTATGGGTTAATTCCATCAGCTCCATAACCCACCAATAGACAGTGATGATGAACTTCTCTGGCTTCTGCACTTTCGAGAATGATTCCAATCTTTGTTCTCTTTTCAACTTTTATAAGATGGTTATGAACAGCGGAGCACGCAATTAAAGAACTTATAGCTACTTTATCTTTAGAAATATTTTTGTCTGAAAGTATTAAGAATGAATAGCCTTCATCAACAGCTTGTTCAGATTCATTACATATATTTTCTATAGAACTTAAGAATCCCTTAACCCCAAGATTTTTTTGATAAACAATATCAATAACTTTAGTTTTCCAGCCATGTTCCTTTAATTCTTTTATACCCATTAATTCCTGGTTAGAAAGTATGGGGCTTTTTAATCTCAGTCTATGGAGATTAGAGCTTTTTGTTGACAATAAGTTGCCTTCTGGTCCGATTAGGCATTCCAGGGACATGATTACTTCTTCTCTTATAGAGTCAATAGCAGGGTTAGTAACTTGAGCAAATAATTGTTTGAAATAGTCATAAATCATTCTTGGCTTATCCGAAAGACAGGCTAAGGCAGCGTCATTACCCATTGATCCTAGAGGATCCCTTAATTCTTTAACTATTGGCAAAAGCATAAACTGGAGAGTTTCTATCGTATAACCAAAGGCTTGCATTCTTTCTACAAGGCTAGAAATATTTTCTTTTGTTTCTTTAGAAATATCTTCAATATCGACTACCTCTTTTGAAATCCAATCCTCATAAGGATTTTCACTACTAATTTCTTCTTTAATTTCTTCATCAGGAATCATTTTTCCTTTTTCAAAATCAATTAGGAACATTTTTCCTGGTTGTAATCTACCTTTAGTTTCTACATCGGCAGGATCTATATGTAATACCCCAACTTCTGAGGCCATAACAACTTTCCCTGATTTAGTAACATAGAACCTACTAGGTCTTAATCCATTTCTATCTAATACTGCTCCAATGGTTTTTCCATCAGTAAATACTATTGATGCAGGGCCGTCCCAAGGTTCCATTAAAGAAGAAGAGTATTCATAGAAGGATTTTTTATCTGACTTCATTAGATTATCCGACTGCCAGGCCTCTGGGATCATCATCATTATTGATTCTTGAAGAGATCTCCCTGTTAGCATCAAAAATTCCAAAACATTATCAAAATTTCCTGAATCGGAGCAGTCTGGTTCAGCTACGGGATACAAGTCTCTTAGTCTTTCTCCAAAAAGATCACTCTTTGCTACACCTTGTCTAGAACTTATAAGATTAACGTTTCCTTTTAAGGTATTTATCTCTCCGTTATGACACATATATCTATTAGGTTGAGCTCTATCCCAAGAAGGGAATGTATTAGTGCTGAATCGAGAGTGGACCATAGCAAGATGGGTCTCATAATTTTTATTTTCTAGGTCTGCATAAAATGGAAATAACTGAGATGGAGTTAACATTCCTTTATAAACAATAATTCTTGATGAGAGACTGCATGCATAGAATAAAGATGATTGTTTCAGCGAAGATTCAAACTTTAGCTTCTTAGAAAACATCTTTCTGATTAAAAAGAGTTTCCTTTCAAAAGAATCTTGGTCTGACTCCTTTGATCCTATAAATACTTGTTCAATTTCAGGTTGAGCTTCTAGTGCTGCAGGACCTACATTAGCTTTCTTTGGATTTATAGGCACTTTTCTCCAAGCAATAAATTCTTGGCCATTGGAAGATATTATTTCTTCAATTATTTCCTTACAAAGATTTCTTTCTGTTTTATCTTGAGGTAGAAATATGTTACCGACTGAATATTTACCTCTTTCTGGTAAATTAAAACTCTGTTCTTTCGCTAATTTTTGAAAAAAAGAATCAGGTAGGGCAGTTAAGATTCCTGCACCATCTCCAGTATTTTCTTCAAAACCACAACCTCCTCTATGGTCCATTCTCGAATTGATGAGATAAGCATCTTCCATAATTTCTCTAGAAGCAGTGCCATCAATATTTGCAACCATTCCTACGCCACAGGAATCTTTCTCAAATTCAGAATTATAGAGACCCCTCCTTTTTGGAAGGCCTAGTAATTTCTTGTTTTTATTGTTTTTCTTCATAAGTTAAACAGCAAAAAACACTTCTGCAATAATTTTGCTAAAAGTTTAATAATGGACTACAAAGTGAGGGCAGTAGGTATAGATTTTACCTTATAGAGGATTTTTTTAAAGTTTAGCCCTAAAAAGCCTCTAAAATTGACTTTTCTACCTCTTTATTTGATAAACCGCTAACTTTATTGGCCTTTCCAATATCTTGGAGCAATATAAATGCAAGTTCATTTCCTGATTTCTTTTTATCTAATTGCATAAAAGAAAGTAGATCACTGGGATTTATTGCTTTTTTAGGTTTTGCCGCTATTCCATAAGACTCATAAAGCTCTTTAGTACGTCTAAGAATATCTTTATTCAAATCATAATGGTTTTCTGAGAGCCTTAATGCACAAATGATTCCTAAAGCAACTGCTTCTCCATGATTGTAAGCTTTGTAGTTACCTAAAACTTCAATGCCATGTCCAAAAGTATGACCAAAATTAAGTAACGCCCTTTTTCCTCTTTCTTTTTCATCTTCTGAAACAATTTTTGCTTTTATTTCTACTGATTTTGCAATTGCCTCTATTAAGGTCTCTTTATCTAGATTAAGGATCTTATTTGATGTTTTTTCAAGCCAATTAAAATATGTTTGATCTAGAATTAACCCATGCTTAATCATTTCAACCAAACCAGATCTTATTTCTCTGTCTGGAAGGCTGTCCAAGAAATCTACTGAAATAATTACCTCTATGGGTTGATGGAAAGCGCCAATCATATTCTTAGCCAATTTATGATTTACAGCAGTTTTTCCCCCAACTGAAGCATCAACTTGTGACAATAACGTTGTAGGGATTAGAAGAAAATTAACACCTCTTTGGTATGTAGAAGCGGCAAAACCAGTAATATCAGTTAGTATTCCACCTCCAAGTCCTATCAATAAACAATCTCTACTAAAAGATGAATTAATAAGTGCTTCATGGATTTTTTCTACTGAAGAAAAATTCTTAGTTTCTTCACTGCAAGCTATTTCAAGTTTCTTGAGGTTAGAGGGCTCACATCTTTTCAGCTCATCTAAAACATCTTCAATTTTTGATCTACCTATTTTAGGGTCACAGACCAACAGAACTTCTTTGTTTTCTGCAAACTTTTTCATATGTTCAGATTTAAGAAATTCATTTCCTATGTTTATTTCATAAGAAGATGTGACTGTTTTTATATTTATTGACCTACTCATGTTTATATTTCTAGCAATTTTAGAACTGTATTAAGAAGTTCATCTTTACTTCGATCTTTAAAAGGCACTTTAATATCAGATAACTCTTCATAGATAGGTGTTCTTTCTTTGCTTAATGCACTAAAAACCTCCTTCTTGTCTACATTTTCTATTAGAGGTCTCGTTTTGTCATTTAAAGTTCTAGATAACTGAATTTCAATGGGTGTCTCTAAATAAATTACTTTTCCTCTTGATCTCATTAATTCTCTATTTTCATTCCTAAGAATTGCTCCTCCTCCTGTCGATATAATGAAACTTTCTAATTCTGAGCTTTCTTTCAAAACAGCTGATTCTCTATCTCTAAATCCTTCTTCTCCTTCTTTTTCAAAGATCCAGGAGATTTCAGCCCCAGCTCTTAATTCTATTTCTTTATCCGTATCTACATAAGGAAGATCTAAATATCCAGATAATTTTCTTCCTAGTAAAGACTTTCCTGAAGCCATTGGCCCAATGATAAATAATCTCATATCTTTATTATATCTCTCTAGTAAATTACTAATGTAGAATTATTAAAAATGAATATAAAAACCAGTAGTTTAATTCGGTTTATCCTTGTTGGATTTTTTGGAATTATCTGCTTCATTTCCGCATTAAATCTCTATATCTATGAAAAGTTACCTCAAGCAACTGAAATAGAAGAAGTTAAATTACAAATCCCTTTAAAAATTTATACTAGTGATGGCAAGCTTATAGGGGAGTTTGGAGAAAAAAGAAGATCTTCACTTAGTTATGAAGAGATTCCTGAATTCTTTGTTAAAGCTGTTTTAGCTGCTGAAGATGATGATTTTTTTAGTCATTCTGGTGTGAGTTATACAGCTCTATTTAGATCTTTATATAGATTAGTTATATCTGGCCGAGTCCAGGGAGGCGGAAGCACTATCACAATGCAAGTAGCTGGAAATTATCTAACCGGAAGAGATGTAACAATATTGAGAAAGGTAAAAGATATATTTCTATCTTATCGGTTAGAGAGAAACTATTCTAAAGAACAAATTTTTGAGTTTTATGTAAATAGAATTTTCTTAGGTAACAGAGCGTATGGAATAGCAGCTGCAAGTGAAGTTTATTATGGAAAGTCATTAACAGAATTAAATCTTGCTCAGTGGGCTATGATCGCAGGGCTTCCAAAGGCCCCATCTAGTATGAATCCATTAGCTAATCCCAAAAGGGCGCTAATTAGAAGAAATTGGATTCTAGGAAGGATGCTAGAACTTAAATTTATTCATCATGAAGAATATGAACTTGCTGTAAAAGCTCCTATCTCTGCTTCATCTTATGGATTGGTTTCAGAAGTGTCTGCATCACATTTAGCAGAGAATATTAGAAGGTTTATGATTAAAGAATATGGACTGTCAGCCTATAGAGAAGGATTTGAGGTTTTTACTACTATTGATTCAAATTGGCAAATAAATGCCAATGAATCTGTGGAGAGAGGTTTAGAAAGTTATGACCGGAGGCATGGCTTTAGACAACCATCAAATATTTCTGATTTTTTTAATGAAGATTTTTTTAATCAAGAAATTTCTGAAATAAGAGAAGAAATTGAGTCATCACGGAATCAATTTACTGAAACAGGAGAATTTTTAGATACTTCATTTGACGAAGTTTTTAATTTTTTAGGCAAGTTAAATTCCACCAAAGATAAATTTCCAGCAGTTGTTCTCAGCGCCTCAGGAGATTTATATCTTCTGTCCAATAAAGAAGAATTTATAACCCTACAATGGGATAAAGAAAGATACTCTTGGATAAGGCCATATATAGATCAAAATAATAGAGGAAGAAAAGCTGAATCTTTTAGTGATTTTTTATCGCCTGGAGATTTAGTTTGGATTTCAAAAGATACAGAAGAAAAATACTCATTATCCCAGATTCCTGATATACAAGGAGCCCTTGTGGCTTTAGATTCAGAATCAGGAGCAGTTAAAGCTTATGTAGGTGGCTATGATTTTTATTTAAGTAAATTTGATAGAGCTACTCAATCAACTCCTCTCTTGGGCTCTAACTATAAACCCTTTTTATATGCAGCCGCTCTTTCTAAAGGTTTCAAATCTTCGGATTTGATAAATGATGCCCCTATAGTTTTTGAAGATGAAGCTCTAGAAGATAAGTGGAGACCAGAAAACGCAAGTGGTAACTTTTATGGACCAACAAGACTTAGAGAAGGGTTATTACAAAGTAGAAATTTAGTTTCTATAAGATTACTAAGGCAACTTGGAATCGATAATGCCAGAAACTATTCAAGAAAATTTGGCTTCCAATTAGATAGGTTGCCTTCTGATCTTTCACTGGCACTAGGTACTGCCTCTCTAAGTCCACTTGAAAATGCTTCAGCCTATAGTGTTTTTGCTAATGGTGGTAAAAGAGTTCCTCCTTATTTTATTGAAAAAGTTTTGGATGGATCAGGTCAAGTTTTATTTGAAAAAGAAAAAGGAGATGTCATTCAAGCAATAGATTCAAGAGTAGCCTTTATAATTAAAGATATTCTCCAAGAGGCAGCTGTTAGAGGTACAGCAAAGAAAGTTTCCTCTTTAGAAAGGAACGACCTTGCAGGAAAGACAGGCACCACAAATGATGCAGAAAGTACTTGGTTTACTGGATTTAATGATTCTTTTGTTACGAGTGTTTGGGTTGGTTTCGATCAGCCTAGGAGTCTTGGAAATAATGAATATGGGTCAACTACAGCTCTTCCTATATGGATAGATTTTGTAAATCCTTTGATAGAGGATATTCCTCTAAGCAAAACATTACCACCTAAAGGAATAGTTTCCGTAAGAATCAATAAGACTAATGGTTTAAAGGCAGAAATTGGCGAAGAAAGTTCTATGTTTGAATACTTCTTAGAAGAAAATTTACCAGAGTGACTTATATTTTTTGCAGAGACTCTAACAGAAAGTTTAATTGGTCGTTTAATCTTTGAGTGGGCTTATCTTGGAATCCTGATCTAACGAATTGTTGTATTAAACCTTCGGAATACGCTAAAAGTAGATTTGCAGCTGAAGCAGAAGGAAGAATTAACTTAGATTTTGTTGATTGTTCATGTTTTTGTATGTTCTGTTTTATTTGTAGTTCTATCTTTGAGAACATTTGTTTAATCCTGTCATCTAATGTTGATTCATCTATAGAGAATGCTTCTCTAGTAAGGAGTCTTGCTAGTCCAGGGTTCTTTTCTGCAAAGGAAACTAAAATTACCAAAATCTTTTTTGTGTTATCTAGAGGAGTTTTTTTATCAGATCCAGAGCTTCCTATGAGCTCCATAATATTCTGCTCACAGAAATCTACTAATCCTTCGTAAATCTTTTTTTTGCTTGGGAAATGTCTATAAATAGCAGCTTCAGTTATTCCACATTCCTTAGCAAGAGAAGCAGTTGTAACTTTAACTGGTCCTCTAGCTTCAAGCATTTTCGCTAGAGTTTGCATTATGTCTAATTGTCTTGCTTTCAAAATAAACCTCTAAGAAATTAATGTCCCCACACCTTCATCAGTTAGCACTTCTAATAATACAGCATGAGGCACTCTGCCATCAGTTATAGTTACGGATTTAGTTCCTTTTTGTATCGAATCTAGTGAAGAAGAAAGCTTAGGAGACATGCCTCCCTTTATAACATTTGATTTAATTAACTGTTTTGCTTTTCTTTTTGTAATTTTAGATAAAAATTTTCCATCTTCACCCTTTATGCCTGCTACATCTGTAAGCAGTATTAATTTTTCAGCTTTTAGAGTGGAGGCAATTTTTCCTGCAACTAAATCAGCATTTATATTCAAGTAATTACCTTTAATATCTTTTCCGATTGGTGAAATTATCGGTATGCAATTTCTTTTCAGAAGCTTAGTAATTTCCGATACTTTTACTGAATTCACTTTTCCTACCAGTCCTAGCCTCTCTTCGTTTAATTTTGAAGCCTTAATTAAATCTGAATTGAACCAGGAAAGGCTTTCTGCACTTCCTCCAAAAGATTTAATTAACTGAACAATTTCCTTATTTATTTCTTTACCAAGGATCTTTTTTACTACAGTCATAGTTGCCTTATTCGTAACTCTATAACCTTCATAGAAACTAGTTTCAATATTTTTTCTTTCTAATTCAGCTCCTATTTGAGGGCCACCCCCATGAATTACTATTGGATGCATGCCTACTAGTTTCATCAAAGCTACATCTCTTGCAAAACCTTGTCTGAGTTCATTTTTTAGCATTGCTGCACCACCATATTTGATGACAATTTTTTTATTTGAGAATCTTCTAATATATGGCATTCCTTCAACTAAGACTGAAGCTATATTTTCAGCATCTTTTCTTGATACAGTCATATCAGAATTCTCCTAAATTGGGATTTATAGAATATAAAATTTTTCTAAATTTTTCCTTAATTACTTTTAATTCATCTTCTGAGTTAGCTTCAAATCTAAGCACTAAGACCGGTGAGGTATTTGAAGGTCTCAGGAGACCCCAACCAGATTTAAATTCTACTCTCACACCATCAATATCAATAATTTTAGCTTCCTTAAAATCCATTCTTTTTTTAAACTCTTTGACTATTCCAAATTTCTCTTTATCTCCTACTGGGATATTAATTTCTGGAGTAGAGCAGCTTTTGGGCAAATTATCCAAAAGATCTTTATTTTCAGCTTCTGAGACTATTTCCAGCATCCTTGCACCTGCATAGATAGCATCATCGAAACCAGGCCACCTATCATTAAAGAAAATATGCCCACTCATTTCTCCTCCTAGAAGGGCTTCTTCCTCTAGTAATCTCCGTTTTATTAAGGAATGCCCTGTAGGGTTAATTAAAGGTATACCTCCTAGCTTTTCTATACCTTCTGAAAGCAATTTGGAGCACTTAACATCAAATACAATCTTGCTCCCCTGATTCCGGTTCAGAATTTCTTTCGAAAAGGCCAACATTTGTATATCTGCATCAATAATTGAACCTTTTTTAGTTACTATTCCTAATCTATCTGCATCTCCATCAAAAGCTATTCCTAAATCCAAATTTTTGTCTAAAACTGCATTTGTCAGATCTCGCATATTCTCTTCTTTTGAGGGATCTGGGTGATGATTTGGAAAGTTTCCATCTAGTTCATCAAAAAGACTTGTAACGTTGCAGCCTAATTTCTCATAAATTTGTTTTGCTATTATAGATGCAGCTCCATTTCCACAATCAATTGCTATGTTTAAATTTGATTTGAGCTCTATATCATTAGTAATTTGGTCAGTGTAATAATTCAAAATTTCTTCCTGATAAATCTTTCCTTCTCCTTTAGGAAATTCTTTTTCTAGAACTAAATTTAGAATCTTATTAATACCCTCTTCAGATAAAGTTTTTTTGTTTATGACTATTTTAAATCCATTGTAGTTTTTTGGATTATGGCTTCCCGTTATAACTACACCATTAGAAGAATTAAGTTTATGGGTTGCAAAATATAATACAGGAGTGGGAACTATCCCTATGTCTATTACATTAACACCAGTAGAAGTAATTCCTTGAGTTAAATAGGAAAATAATTTTGGACTTGATAGTCTGGAATCTCTGCCAACTATAATTTCATTATCTTCTTGATCAATAATTATTGAGCCTAGGGCTTTTCCAATATCTACAACAACTTTTTCAGTAAGATCAGTCTCAGCTACCCCTCTAATATCATAAGCTCTAAAAATATCTTTATTCATTTCAACTTTTTTGGAGATTATAAAGGTTTTATAGGTGGAAATATTTTATAGTAAAAAATTTTACGAATTTGGTAGTAGAATGTCGCAATGAATTTATCTGATCTAGATGGACATATTTGGTTTGATGGCAAGATAGTAAATTGGAAAGAGGCCAAGACACATGTTTTAACTTACACCTTGCATTATGGTTTGGGAGTATTCGAGGGTGTAAGGGCTTATTCAACACCTAAAGGAACTTGTATCTTTAGAGTAAAAGAGCATACAGAAAGATTATTCAAATCGGCAGAAACTATAGGAATGAAAATTCCTTATACAGAAGAAGAGTTAATTGAAGCACAACGCAAGGTTGTTTCTTTAAATGATCTAGAAGAATCTTACATTAGACCTATGTGTTTTTATGGCTCAGAAGGCTTGGGTATAAGATTTGATAAATTAAGCATACATACAATTGTTGCAGCATGGGAATGGCCTTCTTATATGGAGCCTGAAGCACAAATCAAGGGAATTAGCGTTAAAGTTTCATCATTTAAGAGACAAGTTAAAAATGAAGTAGCTAATGCAAAAGTAAATGGAAATTATGTTCAATCAACAGTTGCTTTAAATGAAGCTTTAAAAGAGGGTTATGAAGAAACGCTAATGCTAGATTCTGAAGGTTTTATAGCTGAAGGAAGCGGAGAAAATTTCTTTATGGTTAAAAATGGTAAGTTAATAAGTCCTAGACTGGATGCTTGTTTAGATGGAATTACTAGAAGAACAATAATCAGCTTGGCAGAAGAATTAAAGATTGATTTTGAAGAGAGAGATATAGAATTAGAGGAAGTTTTTGACAGCGATGAAGCTTTCTTTACTGGCACAGCAGCTGAAGTAGTACCGATACACTCTTTAGACAATAGGGCCATAGCTAGTGGATTAAGAGGGCCAATCACAGAAGAACTACAAAAAGCCTATTTAGACCAGGTTAGAGGAAAAAGAGAAGAAAATTCTCACTGGCTTACTCCTATTAGTAAATAGCATTTTTATATGAAGATATTGATTGTTGGTCCTTCATGGGTTGGAGATGCAGTTATGTCCCAAACCCTATTTAAGCTTTTAAAAGAAAATAGAAAGTCTTGTTCCATAGATGTTCTAGCACCTTCTTGGGCCTTGCCAATTTTTAATAGAATGAAAGAGGTCAATATAGCTATTGAATTGCCTTTTGAGCATGGAGATATAAAAATAAAAGAAAGGAAGAAGTTTGCGGGGCAGATTAAGAAAAATAATTATGACCAAGCAATAATTCTTCCAAACTCACTTAAATCAGCTCTTATTCCTTATTTTGCAAATATAGGTATAAGGACAGGTTGGAGAGGAGAAATGAGATATCTTCTTTTAAATGACTTGAGAAAGTTAAATGAAGTAATTTATCCCAGAATGATAGATAGATTTTGTGCACTAGGTATAGAACCAGATAAAGAGCCATTTCAAATTGTCCATCCTAGCCTTCAAATTGACCCAGAAAACATTTCTAAATTATTAAATCATTACGGATTAAAGAAAGAAAATAAGATACTAGCACTCTGCCCCGGTGCTGAATTTGGACCTTCAAAGAGATGGCCAACAAATTTCTTTTCCAAGGTTGCACAACATTATTTAGATAAAGACTGGACTATTTTATCTCTAGGTTCTGAAAAAGACGCTCTCATTTCCAAA
>CACOMS010000027.1 GCA_902628375.1 uncultured SAR86 cluster bacterium
CCAAAGAACTTTTTTCTCTCCTGATGGTTTTAACCTCCCAAATCCTAATCTTTCATTCCATCTATATAAATAATCTGGATTCTTAACACCTTTTACTAATAAACGAAGAAAATATAAAGGAAGTATTAAAAAGTAAATAAAAGTATAAATAAGCCTATACATGGCGCTATGCTAACATATGGCTTTATTAGCTAAAGATAAACCTTATGATAATTGTTACAGGCAGTAATGGCTTTATTGGATCTAATCTAATAAAAGGCCTCAATTCAATGGGCATAAAAGACATACTTGCTGTCGATGATCATGAAAAGCTTCCTCCAAGCGAGAACTTATCAAATTGTGAATTTAAAGACCTTATTAAAATTGAAGATATTGCTGAGCTCTTAAGGAATTATCCAACTAATGACATAACTCATATATTCCACCAAGGTGCCTGCTCAGACACTATGGAAAAAGACATAAATTATATGATTAAAAATAATTATCTCTTTTCTAAAGATCTGCTCACTCTAGCCTTAGAAAAAAATATAAATTTTATTTATGCTTCTTCTGCATCTGTATATGGAGATGGAAAAATCTTCGAAGAAGACAAGAAATATGAAAAACCTATAAATTTATATGCATATTCCAAATTCATATTTGATCAATACGTTCGGGAATTAATAAATAACACTGACTCTCAAATAGTCGGTTTACGTTATTTCAATGTCTATGGACCCAATGAACAACACAAGGGAAGAATGGCTAGTGTGGCCTTCCATCTTCATCAACAGCTCAAAGAATCACAGTCAATTAAACTCTTTGAAGGCTCTGATGGTTATGAAGATGGAGAGCAAAAAAAGAGATTTTATTCATGTAGATGATGTCGTTAAAGTTAATCTATGGTTTATGAAAAATGAAGTTTCAGGAATATTTAATGTCGGAACTGGCGTAAGCCAAAGCTTTAATGATGTTGCCAACGCAGTAATTAACTGGAATAAAAAAGGAAAAATTGAATACATACCTTTCCCTGAGGAACTTATCGGTTCTTATCAAAGCTATACTCAAGCAAATATAGATCGGCTCAGAAATGCTGGATATAAAGATGAATTCTTAACTGTAGAAGAAGGAGTATCTTCTTACTTAAACTCTCTCCATAATTGGCCTACTAATGATTGATAAAAAAACACCGCCAAACCATCCATCAAAGTTTAGTCTTAAGTTACTTAACCCTAAATATATTTTAGGCTGGATTGGAGTAGCCTTGCTTTATCTTGTCAGCTTAATGCCTTTTAGGCTACAAATGGCAATAGGTAGAGCAATAGGAAGATTTCTATACATTTTAGGACCAAAAAGGAAGGAGATAGCGAGAGTTAATTTAGAAATGTGCTTTCCAGAAAAGAATCAAAATGAGATAGAAGAAATTCTAAAAGAAAATTTAATAAACACTGGAGTTGGAATTATTGAAATGGGAATTGCTTGGTGGTCATCCGATAGAAAAATAGATGAGTTAACAATTCACTATAAAAATAAAGAAATTCTAGAAAGTAATGAAGGAATATTAGTGCTTGCTAAACACACTACTCATGTAGAAATGGATGTAAGACTTATGTCTAGAGGACTAAAGATGGGAGGAATGTATAGACCACAGAAAAATAAGATTATTAATCACATTATGATCAATGCTAGGAATAAATATATCGAAGGTGCATTTCATCATAAACAAGCCAGTCAAACGTTAGATTATGTAAGAAATGGAAAGAAAATGATTTATGCAGCAGATCAAGATTTTGGATCTAAATACTCAATTTTCGTACCTTTTTTTAAAGAAATGGCTTCAACGATAACTATACCTCATGGTATATCGCAAGAAAGGTTTAAAGTGGTTTTTATTAAAATAAATAGAAAGAAGAATGGTTATGAGGTTGAAGCAAAAGAAATAGAACCCAAAGAAGACCAGTTAGAATTTCTAACTAATATGAACAAAGCTTATACAGATTCAATCATTGAAAGCCCAGAACAATTTTTATGGGTTCATAGAAGGTTTAAAACTAGACCTGATGGAGGTGATGTTTATCCTGTATGGAAAAGCAGAGAAAAAAGGAGGCAGAACGAAAGAAAAAGCTCTTAGTTTTTCTTATTAAGTTTCTTGATTAGATTACTAGTTGAAAGCCCTTTAACGAATTTAATTCTCTCTACTTTGCCTCCTGTCTTTTTAACAAAATCAGAACCAACGATTTGATTTATTTTATAGTCCTCACCTTTTACTAAGACATCTGGAACTACTTCCTTAATTAGATCTAGTGGAGTATCTTCAGAAAAAGGAATTACCATATCAACGCATTGTAGAGAGGAGAGTACTTCAATCCTATTTTCTAGATTATTGACAGGCCTACCATTTCCCTTAAGTCTTGAAACAGACTTATCATCATTTATACCGACTATTAGCAAGTCACCTTTGCTTCTTGCCTCTTTTAAATAAGAAACATGTCCTGCATGTAAGATATCGAAGCAACCATTTGTAAAAACTATTTTCTTCCTTTCTTTCTTGGCGCGCTGAATAGCTTTTATACAAACATTGGCATCTAAAGTACTTGATCCCGTTAAAAATGGAATTATTTCATCTAAAGAAAAGGATGAAGTTCCTAGTTTGCTTACAACCACTCCGGCAGTAATATTTGACAGTTCAACAGATTGATTCAAGTCAATTTTAGAAGCAACCCCGCTTGCTATAGTTGCTATCACAGTATCGCCTGCTCCAGAAACATCAAATACATCAATTGTTTGTGCAGGGTAATGAGATTTAACAATATTCTGGTTATTATTCTTACTAAATAAGGTCATTCCCTCAGGGCCTCTAGTTATCAATAAAGCTGAAAGAGATAGTTTTTTAATTAGTAACTTAGATTTCTTTTCAAGCTCGGTTTCAGAATTAAAACCACCAACTGCTTTTGAAAATTCTTGTAGATTTGGAGTTACCATGAAGGCGCCCTTATATTTTGAAAAATCATCTCCTTTTGGGTCAACTATTACCGGTACTTTTTTCTTATTCGATAAAGATATTAACTCTTGAACATTAAATAGAGTTCCTTTGCCATAATCAGAAATAACAAGGGATGAATATTTAGCTATTTCTTTCTTGAAATTTTCTTTTGTTTTAATCCAATCTTTATTTGTAAATTTATCCTCTCTGTCAATCCTAAGTAACTGCTGATTTCCAGCTAAGATTCTCTGTTTTGTTATGCTACTAAGATTAGATTTAACTAAAGAATTAGAGATCTTATTCTCCTTTAAAAGGTCCTTTATTTCTTCACCTGATAAATCTTTGCCTACTACTCCCAAAAGCTTAACTTTTGAACCAAGAGAGGATACGTTCAAAGCCACATTTGCTGCTCCTCCTAGTCTAGATTCCTCTCCTAAAGGTGTAAGTACTGGGACTGGGGATTCTGGAGAAAGTCTTTCTGCCTTGCCTTCTAGATATTTATCAAGCATTACGTCTCCTACAACAAGAACTTTTCCTTTCTTCAATTTGTTTAAGAGTGCAGACATTGTTTTATTTACTCATGAATTCATATACACGGTCAATTATCTCATCAGATAATTCCATTGGAAGGAAGTGAGAAGAATCAGGGTATTCTAATATCTCCCAACTTGATCCTAACCTTTCAAGAGCTTTTCTAGCTCCTTTAGGGCATGTACTTCCAAGACCTCCACAAAGAGCTATTCCTTTCCCTTTAAAGCCTCTTAATGATCGCCAAGTATCCATATCCGAAACTTTGAAGGTTTTACTCTCCCATTCTGGTTTACAAGAAAGCTTAACCCCTTCATTTGTTTTTTTAAATCCACCCATTACGTAATTTCTGATCCACTCTTCTCCCCAGCTAGTAAAAGCCCCTCTTCCTTGGTAAGAATAGATAGCATGCTCAAAACTTTCAAACCTTGCTCTCCTCCTGGCAGCAGCTTCTACTAACGGAATCTTTCTATGTAAATTTAATTTAGTAAGAAATCTAAATCTTAATGCACGAATTGGACTATAAAGAACTGGCTCTAGTAGAACTAAGGCTCGAGTTTGTTGTTGCCTAAGATAAGCAGATTTAGCTGCTACAACTCCCCCCATAGAATGACCTGATAGTATTAATTTTGTATTAAATGTGTCTATAAATTCTAATGAATCCTCCACATAACACGCCCAAGAATTGAGATTTGTATAATCAGCAGAGGCTGTTGATAATCCATGACCTCTTTGATCAAGAGCTACGACATTGATTAACTTATCGTTTTTTATATAGAATTTTTCTAAAAGAATCTTATAAGTTTCTGCATTAAACCCAGTAGCATGATAAAAAATTAAAGTTGTATCTGCTTTAGAACTCTCTAAAGACAAATAAGAAAAAACTTCTCCTTTTTTGTTTATGAATTCTTTTCTCTGCATAAATGTTGTGGGATGGTCTCATATTTTTGATAGCATTTCATTGAAAATGAAACTTCCAATAGATATAAATCAAATTAAAGGCTTTATTCATCCTGAAGAAGGGGAAAGCCTATATGAACTAGCTTTAGAACATTGTAAAAATGAACCTTGTTTAGAAATAGGAAGCTATTGCGGAAAGTCATCAGTTTATTTAGGTACGGCACTAAAGATCAATAATCAAATTTTATATTCAATTGATCATCATAAGGGATCAGAAGAGCAACAGCCTGGAGAAGAATACTTCGATCCTGATCTTTTAAATAGGAGCGGCGATGGAATAGATACCTATCCTTTCTTTTTGGATACGATAAATAAATCTGGATTGGAAGACACTATTAAACCTATTGTCGGCACATCAATAGAAACGGCCAAAAGTTGGACTAAAAAACTTAGCTTAGTTTTCATAGACGGAGGGCATAGCGAAGAATCTGCACAAAATGATTATAAGCACTGGAAAAATTTCATCGTACAAGGCGGTTTGCTTTTAATACATGATGTTTTCCCAAACCCAAAAGACGGAGGTAGACCTCCTTATAATATTTACCAAAAGGCTTTAAAGAGCAAAGAGTTTGAAGAAATCTGCTTTATTCAATCTTTAGCTGTATTAAAGAAATTATAGAGACCAGTCTTTCAAAAAAAGTTCAGACCCTTTAGAAAACTTATAGATAGAATCTGCAGCTAAAATAACTGCCCCGCAAGTCCAAGTTGGTTTTTCTTCAGGCCAAAATGCTTTGTCTGGATATACATAGCCTGTCCAATAAACATTATCTTTATCTTTCCATTGATCTAACCAACTAAAAAGTTCTAGGGCCAAATTAGCTTCACCTAAATTCATTAAAGCCATAACCAATTCAGAACTCTCAGCTATTGTCACCCATGGCTCTTCTTCTACACATTTACAACCTAATCCTTCAACAACAAAATCTTTCCACTTACTCTCTAATCTGCTCTGTCCTTCTTTATCACTATAGAGCCCGCAAAGTATTGGATAATACCAATCCATGCTGTATCTGCTTCTATCTTTTGTTCTATCAAACCTCATAGGGTAATTTTTAATGCAATCTTTAATGGCTTTTTTTAAATCAGATATCTCTTTGGAATTCATGTCAAAAGTTTTAAAAATAGCCTCTGCACACTCAAGACTTTTGTAAATAGAGCTGCAACCTGTAATTAGCGAATCGTCCATAGGAGCAGTATATTCATCAAGAGCCCAAAGGATGTCACCATGCTTGGATTGAAGATCTGCTATAAAACTTATTGACTTACAAAGAGTATTTAAACAAACCTCCAAAAAAACCTTATCTTCTGTTATCAGATAGTAATGCCAGATTCCTGTTGCAAAATAGGCTGCAAAGTTTGTCTCTTGCTTTTGATCAATGGGAAGCTCAAATTTATATTCAGAGAACCAGCCTCCTTGTGGTGTCTGATTTTTAATTAGCCACTTATAAGCCTTTTTAGCATCTTCAAATTTATCAAAAACAGTTAATGCCATGGCTGCTTCTATATGATCCCAGGGGTCAAATTTTCCTGAAGAATCCCAAAGAATCATCCCATTCTCCAGTTGGTTAGAACAGATGTAATTAAGCGAATCTAAATAGTGATCCTTTTTATCTATTTTCTTATTCATTTTTTTGTGAAATACATAACCAAACTCTTTCCAATAAAAGGCTGTAAAAGCTTTTCTAATATTCTTGTAATCAAAGGCTGTTTCATTAAATCCCAAACCAAGAACTGGTGGTATTTTCTTAATACAAATGGCTCTGGATCAATATTCCAAAAAAGACACTTTAGCCACCAGTAAGGAGAATGCAACGAATGAGCCCAATGGAATTCATCATAAATAAGTCCATTTTTTTTAACCATCTCTTTGAGTTGATTATGTCTAAATATTCTTACATGCCCTCCTGGAGTTTTTGAATATTCATCGCTAATCTTCCAGCATAGCCATTCTGGAAAAAACCTAGGTACACTCACAGCTAATTTTCCTCCTGTCTTTAAGACTCTTGCTAGTTCTTTTAACGCTATTTCTGGATCCTCAACATGCTCTAAGACTTCTGAGCAAATAACTACATCATAAGAATTATCTTTAAAGCTTAAATTATTTATATCTCCTACACCAAACTGACAAAAGGACTTATTTTGAGAGGTGTCAAAATCTAAAAGTCTATCCTTAGCAATCTTTACATCATCATAAGATAGATCAAAGGCTACTGAATTATTATCTTCTATTGCATGTAAACTTATTGCATGCCTTCCTTCTCCACAACCCATATCTAAGACCAGGTCTTTCTGCTTTAATTTGAGTTTCTTGAAATTAATCGTTTGCATAATTAAGAAGAAAATCTTGTTATTTCCCTTTCATAGATAGCTAAATAACCTTTTGCTGCCTGTCTCCAATTAAATTTCTCTAAAATTCTTTTACGTCCTAACAAAGCTACTCTTTTCATTTCTTCTTCATTATCGAAAAGGTCTATAACTGCATTTTCTATTTCTAGTGAAGACCCTGATTCAATTTCATAGCATGATCCTTTAACTATATCTTTTAGTCCACCAGATAAAGTAGAAATTAAAGGTAAGCCGCACGACATTGCTTCTCCAGCTCCAAAACCAAAACCTTCATATAGAGATGGAATTACAGCTAACTCAGCAGATGCATATAAATCAACTATATCTTCTTCCTTGAGATTTGATTTGAAGTGGATATGAGGCAATAAATTTAATTTCTTAATAAGCTTCATTGTCTCACCATTATTTTTTGCCTTTCCAATGACTACTAATTCTGTATCTGGGTATAGCGAGATGATTTTAGGCAGAGCTTTAATTAGATATTTCAATCCTTTAAGTGGTACATCAGCACTAGCGGTTGTGATTATTCTATTTTTTATCCTTTTTTTATTGTTATTAGGTTTGAAAGTTTCTGTGTCGATGCCATTATGAACTACATCAATAAAATCTTTATTGACTGAAAACTCATTTGAAATATCTATTTTTGAACTATGTGAAGGTGCAATGATAGCTTTTAGAGAAGGAGCAACTTTCTTTTGCATTCTTAAAAACCCATGCCATCTATTTGATGATAGTCTTTGCTTCCAATTCTTTGCGTTTTCTAATTCCAATTTATGATCTCTTGTTATTGGGTGATGGATAGTCGTCACTAAAGGAAAATTTTGCTGAATATGAAGTAAGGCATAACTTAAAGATTGATTGTCATGAATAATTTGGTAATCGCCTAAGCTCTTCTTAAGATATCGATTGACCCTAACGCCGTAAGTGTAAGGTTCTGGAAATCCTCCCGTCATGACACTCAACCACTCAAAAAGACTTAAAGGATTCATAAGATAATTCATCTTAAATGATCTAAATCTGTCCTCTTCTTCGAATATATTTAAGCTTGGCAACTTAACTAAATTAACTCTTTCATCGAGCTCAGGATAGGGCTGTCCAGAAATAACATCTACCTCATGGCCTAATTCTGCCAATGCTTTACTTAAATGTTTAACATAAATTCCTTGTCCACCTGAGTATGGATGACTCCTGTAGCTTAATAAACCTATCTTGAGACTCATTCAGATTCCATTCTTTTGATTAATAATTTCTCTATTTCTAAGTCTTCCTTAAAACTTCGTATTATCCTTCTTTTATCTTTTTGTAGGTAATTCTTATGATTAATAGGCCTCCTTTTTGAGACATCCAGATCAAAAGATATTAGTTGGTCATTGTGAAAATAGAAATTTTCTTTCTTCGTATCACCATGATTAAACTTTATCCAATTTAATCTCTTAAAAAAAGAGCTAAAACTTTGTGCTAATTTAATAGCTATATCTTGTGAGAGAACTAATTCATCCAACCTGTAGCCTTTTATTTTTTTTGAAATTAAGTAGGAGTCTGTCGTTGAAAGAACATTAAAGCGCTCAATAATACCAATTATCTCAAAAGTTCTTATTCCTGCAGAATTAAGCCAGTGGGAAGATTCCCAAGAGACCCTAGCTCTTGTTTTGGTAAATAATTTTCTAAGGAAATGAAAGAAGCTTTTGACTTGGTATTTTTTTATAAAAATTGATTCATTTTCAAACTCACAACTAACGATGTAATGACCTTCTTCATCTTTAATAATTTCTCCAGAACGCATAACTTCATCTATTCTAGGGAATAAATTTTTAGCTAAATCCTTATATTCTTTTCTAAATATAAATCTAAAATTACTGCCTGATTGCTTATAAAAATTTTCCTGTACAACATTTGAAGTTATGTCTATTTGATTTAATAAGGGCTTCATATACATTCTAAAAGCTCTATCAATGCAAGACTCAAGGAATTTATTTTCTTTAATTGAAAACTCTTTAAGGCTTTTATCAAAGTAAACTTCGAAGAATCTATATAAATCTCTTTCAGTTAAAGAATATCCCATGCCTGAGTGAATTAGACCTCCTATGTCTTTTATTGCCCAACGCATTGGAACTTTAGGTCTGAGTTGCGCTCTATGAAGGTCTATCAAGAAGATTTCTTTATCGGGATCAAGGTTCTTATCGGTTAAAAAATGGCATAAATATAAATCTCTATGATTTATACCATTTAAGTGTAGTGATCTTGATATCTGAGCAACTTTTTTTATTATTTTTCTTTTCTCATTTGCTTTTACATCATTTATTAATTTTGATTCCAGAATTTCTTCGATAGAAATATTAGGCTCTACTGATTCAGTAATAATAATTGACTCAGAATTGGCTGGATTAAAACCTCTAGAGATTATTGCGAGAGGAGTTGGAGCTTTAATATCTAGCTCACTTAATTTCTGAAGAGCTTTCCATTCAGGATATGCAGATACAGTAGGCAATTGAAATTTGAAAAGATTTTTAAAAACCTCCTTATAGCCAATAGGTCCATGATACTTAAGAAAAAAGGTACGCACCCCCAGACTAAACTTTTTGGTTTCTCTGTTGGCGGTTTTTCTATAAATATCTCCTTCTATCTGAAAAATTTTCACAAAAGGATCAACATCAGAAAAAAATGATTCTAGTTCACTATCTAAAATTTCAGATTTCTCAAACATATAAGGACATTTTATCTTGTATAAGGCTATTAATGACTTTAAAAGTTAAGTTAAACTCTACATATGTCTATTTTTACTAAATCAAAACAAAGGTATAGAAAAAAGAAATTAGAAAGACTTGGAATTATTCCATCAAAGATTGATACCGCTAAGCTCTATGGCGATGATCATGGATGGGTTATAGATTACTCAAGAATAGTTCCTGAAAGTATTATTTACTCTGTTGGGGTGGGTTCAAATATAGATTTTGATTTAGCCCTAATCAAAGAGCTAAAAACAGAAATTTTTGCATTTGACCCTACTCCTAGGTCTATTGATTGGGTAAAAGAACAAGACCTCCCAGGAGAATTTAAATTTTTCCCTTTAGGCTTGGGTTCTAAAGATGGGGAAATGGAGTTTTTTCCCCCTTCTAGAGAAAGTTCTACTCATTTTTCTCCTATAGACAGATATAACAATAAAAACGTAGAGACAATAAAAGCTCCAGTCAAAAGTTTAAAATCAATTTCTCAAGAGCTTGGCCATAAAACTATAGATATACTTAAGATGGATATAGAGGGAGCAGAATACGACGTTATAGATAATTTAAAAGATCAAGAAGTAGAAATAAATCAGATTCTGATTGAATTCCACCATATGTATAAAGGAATAAGTCTGGAAGATACTAGAAGTGCAATAGACAAACTAAACAGCTTAGGGTTTGAATTATTTCATATTAGCGATAGAACTTATGAATTCTCATTCAGGAAAATTTGAACCTATCTTAATCTTGTTCTAAAGATTCCAGTTTACTTATAACTTCATCTGGTTTAATTAAGATCATACTAGAATGATGTCCATCAGGCAGATCCCCTATTCTATCTTTTAAATACCCACTTATTTTTCTAATAAAGGCTGACTTTTCTCCAAGTGGGGGGGTAAATTCGGGAGAAGTTGGTCCAAAAAGTGCCAGCAAGGGTACTTCTA
>CACOMS010000028.1 GCA_902628375.1 uncultured SAR86 cluster bacterium
GTTAATAGTGTTGAGTTGAACAGCAATCCTGGGAATGTCGATGGTGCAAATCCAGGAGAGTCAGCTGAAGAATTGTTGTCTAGATATATGGAGCATATGTGGCCCAACCTGTTTAAGAGGGCTTCTCATCCAATTTTTGCAGGTGATGCGATCTGGGAGTCTATGGATATAGTGGGAATAGAAGGGGCAGAAATTTGGGATCAAGCAGCATTAATGAGATATAAAAGTCGAAGGGCATTCATGGAAATCGTTACGCATCCTAATATGAGAGATAGACATAGGTTTAAGGTTGCAGCAATGAAAAAGACTATTGCATATCCTGTTGAGCCATTAGGTTATTTCAGCGATATGAGAATTATCTTGGCTATGGTGTTATTAATAACTTGTTTATCAATTCAGCTATTTTTTAGTTCGAGGAAATAGAAAATTTTTTTAGTTCACAAGATTTAGAATCCATCCAGATATACCACCCATATTTATCCCAGTCTCCTAACACTATCCTTCTAGAAGAAAGATCGTCTATATCAATTTTATGAGAGTTAGGTCTATGAGTATGTCCATGAATTAATAGATCTACATCAGATTCTCTCATGGTTTTTATTACTTCAGAACGAGATACATCCATAATTTCCTCTTTCTTTTGACCAGTAGCTTCTTTACTGACATCTCTTAGTTCTTTGGCTATTTTTTGTCTTTCCGCTAAGGATTTACTAAGAAAATCTTTTTGCCATTCTGGATCTCTGCTAGTTTTCCTAAATTTCTGATAATCAACATCCTTGGTACAAAGAAGATCTCCATGCATCAACAGAACAGGACTTCCAAACATTTCCTCAACATAAGGATCGCTTATGAGTTTCATGCCAGAAGAAGAAGCGAATTCAGGTCCTAATAAAAAATCTCTATTTCCATGCATGAAAAAAATTTCAGTTGTTTTGTTAACCTTTAATAAAGATTCTCTAATTTCTGAAATAAATTTACTTTGATTGTCATCTCCTATCCAGGCTTCAAATAAGTCACCTAGGATATATAGTTTTTCTGCTTTTGGAGCAGTCTCTTCAAGAAAACCAACAAAAGCTTGAGTTATATCTGGTCTGCCTTCATGCAAATGAAGATCAGAAATAAAACAATAGGCCATTCCTTTTTAGTTTACTCTGTAGCTATTTTTGTATCTAGTATTGAAATCTCTTCTAAAGGCACGTCTTGATGAAAACCTGAATTTCCAGTTTCTGCTGCAGCAATTTTTTCAACAGTTTCAAATCCACCTATCACTTCACCAAAGACCGCATAGCCCCAACCCTGAGGTGTTTCTGATGTATGGTCCAAGGAGGTATTGTTGGTTAAATTTATGAAAAACTGAGAGGTTGCTGAATGAGGATCACTTGTTCTTGCCATGGACAATGTCCATTTTTCATTTTTTAAACCATTATTTGCTTCATTTTCTATTGGAGGATTTCCTTGCTTATCTTGCATACCAGTAGTTAAACCTCCGCCTTGTATAACAAACCCTGGAATAACTCTGTGAAATAAAGTTCCATTTAAGAAACCACTTTCGGCATATTCTAAAAAGTTTTTTGAAGTTATAGGCGCTTCCTCAAAAAAAAGCTCTATTTCAATCGGTCCTAAATTTGTTTCTAAAGTTATCACTTTTACCTCCTTTTCTTCATTATTTGAGCAGCTTAATAGCAAAAATAATCCTATGGAGAGCAATCCATATTTGATAATTAGTGATATTTGACTCATTTTCTTTTAATTACTGATCACTGAGAAGGCTATAATACGAACTTTATGACTATGCTTCCATTGTATTATTAATTATATGTCTAAAATTAAATCAAGATTTTGCCCAAGTCCAACTGGTTTTTTACATCTAGGCAACCTAAGAACAGCTCTGTTTAGTTATTTGGCTTCCAATAAAGACAGCGGCTCATTTCTTCTTAGAATAGAGGACACGGATCAAAATAGGTCAAAAAAGGAATATTCAGAAGCTATTTTTCAAGACCTTGAATGGATGCATCTAAACTGGGATGAGGGCCCAGGCAAAGAGAAAGGAAGTCAAAGTTATTTTCAATCCGAAAGAACTGAAATATATGCTAGTTTTTATAAAACTCTTTTAGAGAAGGATTTAATATATCCATGCTTTATGTCTGAGGAAGAATTAAAGCTTGTTAGAAAAACTCAGTTATCTTCAGGAAAGCCACCTAGATATCCAGGCACTTGGGCAAATGCATCAGAAGAGGAGGTAAAAGTAGAATTTGATAAAGGAAATAAGCCTGTTTATAGATTTAGAATGCCTAAGGATTGCTTAATTACTTTTGTGGATCAAGTTAAAGGGGAGCAGTCTTTTGACTCAAATGACCTAGATGATTTCATAGTACAAAAAGAAGATGGGTCGCCAACATTTATGTTCTCTAATGCAATTGATGACTCCTTGATGGAAGTAAATTTAGTTCTAAGAGGAGAAGATCACCTGAGTAACACCCCGAGACAAATTGCTTTATTGCAATCCTTGGGATTAAAAGAACCTAATTTTTGTCACATAGCACTCTTTACAGGAAATGATGGAGCACCTTTATCAAAAAGAAATGGAAGCATGTCCCTTAAGGAAATGAGAGAAGAAGGTTATCTTCCTCAGGCTATTACTAATTATCTTTCTAGAGTTGGCCATGTAATTTCCGATAACAACTTAAGATCTTTGGAAGAGCTTTCTGTAGAGTTTGATTCTTCTAAAATATCAACATCGCCAAGTAAATTTGATATAGAACAGCTAAATTACTGGCAAAAGAGATCAGTAGAAATTATGTCAGATGAAGAGCTATCAGGATTTTTAAAAGATGTTCTCCACACTGGACTTCCTAAGGATATTGCTCTCCTAGACTTCGCTAAGGTTTTTAGGTCTGAGATAGTTTTTCCTTCAGATGCTTTATCACTTGCAGAACATATTTTTTCAGAACACCTCAGTATTGATGAAAATAGTAAATCCATTCTTACAGAAGCAGGACCTGACTTTTTTGGAGATTGCAAAAATCATTACGAAGAAAATTATTCTGATTGGAAAAGCTTTTTAAGTAAAACCTCATCTTCTACGGGCAAAAAAGGAAAGGAAATCTTTTTACCTTTAAGAATAGCTCTGAGTGGATTAACTTCTGGTCCTGAATTAGATGATTTAACTGAATTACTAGGAAAAGATAGGGTTCTAGAAAGATTTGAGCAGGCTGCTAATTTATGAAAATTTTTAACTCATTAAAGTCAGAAAAGGAAGATTTCATTCCTTTGAAGGAGGAAGAAATAAGCATATATGTTTGTGGGATGACCGTCTATGATGATTGTCACATAGGCCATGCTAGAACTTTTTTGAGTTTTGATTCTATAGTTCGATATTTGAGGTTTAGAGGGTTTAAAGTTAATTACATTAGAAACATCACTGACGTAGATGACAAAATATTAAAAAGATCTGAAGAATTAAATATTGAGCCTTCCGAGCTTACTCAGAAATATATTGAAGAAATGGATAATGATTTTGAGTCTTTGTCTATGATAACTCCAGATTTAGAGCCTAGAGCTACAGAAAATATAGACTCAATTATTAACTTAATTTCTAAACTAATTGAAAAAGGAAATGCTTATGTAACTGATTCTGATGTATTTTTTGATACTGCCTCTTATCTAGAGTATGGAAAATTATCTAATAGGAAGATAGAAGAACTCATTTCTGGTTCAAGAGTAGAAGTTGATCCGGAAAAGAAAAATAAAACCGATTTTGTTTTATGGAAAAGAACTAAAGAAGGTTTGAATTGGGACTCTCCTTGGGGTCCAGGGAGACCTGGTTGGCATATAGAATGTTCTGCTATGAGCATGGATGCCTTAGGGGAAACATTTGATATACATGGAGGAGGTTTAGATCTGAAATTTCCTCATCATGAGAATGAAATAGCACAATCCGAATGTGCAACTAATAAAGAGTTTGCTAGATATTGGATGCACACTGGACCTTTGAGGATTGAAGATGAAAAAATGTCTAAATCCTTAGGAAATTACATAACAATTAAAGATGCATTAAGGAATTTTTCTTCTGAGGCTCTCAGGTTCTTCTTGTTGTCTACGCATTACAGAAACCCTATAAACTTTAAGGAGTCCTCAGTTAAAGAAGCTCAAGTAAGCCTGAATAAGCTTTACACCTCTCTTGCGGGTCTTGATTTAGATAAAGAAATATCTTTATCTACAAATGAAAGCAAGAAAGAATTTATGAAAGTTATGGATGATGATTTCAATATCCCGGGCTCACTAGCTGTACTTTTTAATCTTTCGAAGGAAATTAATGTAAAAAAAGATAATGGAGATATAGAAGAGGCAATAGCCTTAGCTAAAGAGCTTATAGATATAGCAGAACCTCTAGGCTTACTCCAACAAAACCCTGAGGACTATCTTAAAACAGGAGTTAATGTTTCTTCAGATGAGATAGATAAAATGATTGCTGAAAGGTCTACAGCTAGAGAAAAGAAAGACTTCAAAGAAGCAGATAGAATAAGAGATGAGCTTCAATCTTTAGGTGTAGTTTTGGAGGACAGCAACAACAACACAACTTGGCGAAGAGCTTAAACTAAGAGTATCTTTTTCACGTATCTACAATAGGTACATGATTCCGAAGCATTTGGCGGTTCTTTTTCCATCAAACATGCCTTCAATTCCATTAATGTTGGCTCTACCCAGGAATCATTGCCTTTATATGGAATAAGTTTTGTTTTAAACCTCAACTGATCATTAAATTCGCCTTCTTTTATACCATTACAATAAACAAAGTAGGCCGTATCAGATACATCAAATGAATTTCCTCTAAGTAGCCATTGATAAAATTCAACCTGGCGTTTGTAGCCTATCTGCCAATCTGCATCTAGACTTACTTCACCTGCTTTAGAAGTTGCTTTGTAATCAACCACAATTAGTTGATTAGTTTTAGTATCTATCCATACATCGTCCAAACCTCCTCTTAAGATGAGATTTGTTGGTTCATGAAATCTCTTAACTCCGTGCCTGAGAGATTCACGCCACTCTTCTATATCTGGATGTTGATAGGGAATGGCATTTACTTTATTTTCAATTAATAAAGGGTGAGGTTCTTGTTTTTCTCTATAGACATCAAATTCGTTTTTTAGGAGCTCATCAACAGCATTGTTCAAATTGAAAGGAAACATAGAAGGTCTAGCTATACCTAGTTTATTTGTTAAATAAAAACATCTAGGACATTCCAAGAAGTTATCTACTCTTGATCTGCTTAACGTGAAGCTTTCTTCTGAATCAGGTTTAAATAGTCTGGAACCCATTTTTAAGTTTAAAGGTTGGCTCCCCGAGCTGGGCTCGAACCAGCGACCCAATGATTAACAGTCATTTGCTCTACCAACTGAGCTATCGGGGAATACGTTAATTATAACGCCTTAAAAGTTTATAATAAATTGATTCAAAAAAAATATGTCTAAAGAATTTAAAGTAATTTCTCCTTTTAAGCCGGCTGGTGACCAACCTAAAGCAATCAATCAGCTTGTTGATGGTGTCAATAGCGGCCTTTTAAATCAGACTTTGTTAGGCGTCACAGGATCTGGAAAAACTTATGCTATGGCTAAAGTTATAGAAAGTTTACAGAGACCAGCAATTATCATGGCACATAATAAAACTTTAGCTGCCCAGCTCTATGGAGAGTTTAAGGAATTTCTTCCTAATAACGCCGTAGAATATTTCGTTTCTTATTACGATTATTATCAGCCTGAAGCCTATGTACCCACAACTGATATATTTATTGAAAAGGATGCATCTATAAACGAACACATTGAACAAATGAGACTTTCAGCCACTAAAGCTGTAATGGAAAGACGCGATGTTGTTATTGTTGCATCTGTCTCTGCAATTTATGGATTAGGAGATCCAAAATCTTACTTTGAAATGGTGCTGCATATTTCAAAGGGAGATCTGATAGACCAGAGAACAATTTTAAGAAGATTAGCCGAACTTCAATATCAAAGAAATGAGGCAGATTTTAAGAGATCAGTTTACAGAGTTCGAGGAGACGTTATTGATGTTTATCCAGCTGATTCTGATAAAGAAGCTATAAGAATTGAGCTTTTTGGAGATGAAGTTGATTCCATAAAATTCTTTGATCCTTTGACTGGAGAAGTTATTAGAGAAGTACCCAGAGTAACTATATATCCTAAGTCACACTATGTAACATCAAGAGATAAAGTAATAAAGGCAATTGATTTCATGAGAGATGACCTTAAAGAGAGATTAAAATTCTTTAAGAAAGAAGAGAAGTTGGTTGAGGCTCAAAGACTAGAACAAAGAACTCTTTACGATATTGAAATGCTAAAAGAACTAGGATTTTGTTCTGGCATAGAAAATTATTCTAGATATCTATCTGATCGTCAGCCAGGTGAACCTCCACCTACTCTTTATGAATATCTTGCTGAAGATACATTAGTTTTCATAGATGAATCTCATGTATCTCTTCCTCAACTAGGGGGCATGTATAGAGGTGATAGATCAAGGAAACAAACCTTAGTTGACTATGGGTTTAGATTACCGGTGGCATTAGATAATAGACCCTTAAGATTTGATGAATGGGAAATGCTATCAGGACAAAGGATATTTGTATCTGCTACCCCAGGAAAATATGAAGAAGAAAAATCAGACAACGTTGTTGAGCTGGTTGTTAGGCCTACGGGCTTAACAGATCCAGAAATTGAAGTAAGGCCTGCTTCTACTCAAGTAGATGATCTATTAAATGAAGTTAATCAATATGCCAAAAGAAATGAAAGAGTTTTGGTTACTGTCTTAACAAAGAGGATGGCGGAAGATTTAACTGACTACTTTGATGAAAATGGCGTTAGGGTTAGGTATCTGCATTCAGATATCGATACAGTTGAAAGAATTGAGATTATAAGAGATCTTAGACTTGGTGAATTTGATGTCTTAGTTGGTATTAATTTACTTCGAGAAGGTCTAGATATTCCTGAAGTTGCTTTAGTAGCAATACTAGATGCTGATAAAGAAGGCTTTTTAAGGTCAGAGGGCTCATTAATTCAAACAATAGGTAGGGCAGCTAGGCATCTGAAAGGAAAAGCAATTCTTTACGCAGACAAAATAACTGGTTCTATGGAGAGAGCAATTCAAGAGACGGATAGAAGAAGGAATATACAGATCAAATTTAATAAAGAAAATTCAATTAAACCTAAAGGAATTTCTAAAGATATACCCGATATCCTAGAAGGAGCCAGATCAGGTAAAACGAAAAAGAAACACAACAAGCATGTGACCACTAGTGCCTCTGAATTTAAACCTATTAAAGAGTTCAAAACTCAAGAAGAAATAAGTAAAGAAATTATCAGGATGGAAGATCTTATGCATAAGCATGCCCAGAGTCTTGAGTTTGAGGAGGCTGCAGCTCATCGAGATAGAATATCAGAACTTAAACAAGTCCTCTTTTTCAAATAAGTGAATTAGATTTAAGCTTTTTCCTTATAAAAAATATGATCCCCTATGATCAAAGCCCTTTTGAGGGATTTTGACCAACCGGGTGAAATCTCAACATTGTGGTACCAAAGAGACCCTTTTGTAATATCTATTGGTTTTCTTTTCAGAAATTCCTCTGCAATCTTTTTTGCATCTCGCCATGACTCTAGGTTTTTAGGGTTATCTGATTTTCCATCACAATACCAACTAAACTGACACGAATGTAAATCTATTTTCCCACTCGGATAGTATTTAGTTTGTTTGACTACACTACAAACATCATTGGGGAATTTTTTGCTTTCGACCCTATTAATAGTTACATGCGCAACAGCTAATTTTCCTTCAAGAGATTGATTCCTTGCTTCCCAATAGATGTTTTCTGCTAAGCAAATTAAGTCTTCTGATTCATTGTGATTCGAACTAATAGAATTTGATAACACTTTTAAAGGGAATAAAAGTGAAAAGATTAGAGGCAGAAGTTTTAAGTAGTTATTCAAAAGTTATAAATCATGTATTCCTTAAAAACACTACATATTGTGTCTATTTTTTTTAAAAAACACAATATAAGAGATTCTCTACTTTACTAGATTGTTTTATAATTCTTAACTGATCTAGTCATTAGATGCAAAAAACAACGAGAATTTCAGAAGAAACAATAGTCTTTGAAGGAGGATCTGATTTTTCTGATTTTAAACTCAATTCTTTTCTTAAAGTAATTCAAGAAAGTCTTTCTGAGATCATATCCTTAAAGGCAAAGAATCTATATTTTATTAATTCGAGTGATAGTGGCTCACTATCAGAAGACTCTATAGCCAGATTGTCATCTTTAATAAATGCAAAAGAGCATGAAGATATAGAAGTAGAAAATTCTTTCATTGTTATACCCAGACTAGGAACAATATCTCCTTGGTCGTCAAAATCTACTGAAATTCTAAAAAATTCAGGATTACCTTCAGATATAAGAATAGAAAAAGGGATCTTCTTTTCTTTAATTTCAAAGACTTCTTTATCAAGTGAAGAAATATTTAATGCATCACATGCTGTTCATGACAAAATGACGCAATCCGTTATTTTAGATATTAAAGAAGCAGATAATCTATTTGTAGATTTCAAATCTGATTTTTTAAAAACGATAGACTTACTCGGCAAAGGGACAAATGAATTATCCAAAGCTAATTCTGATTTGGGCTTAGCACTAAGTCCTGATGAAATAGAATATCTAGATGTAAATTATCGAAAAGCAAATAAAAATCCAACTGATGCCGAGCTGATGATGTTTGCTCAGGCAAACTCTGAACATTGCAGGCACAAAATTTTTAATGCTGATTGGGTGATAGATGGTATAAAAACAAAAGATTCTTTATTTAGTTTTATTAAAAATACTCACAAAGTCTCTCCAGAAAATACTCTATCAGCGTATAAGGACAATGCGGCTGTCATTAAGGGCTGTAAAGGTCCAAGATTTTACCCTGATCCATTGTCTAAAATTTACAATGAAAATGAAGAAGAAATAAATTTTGTAACCAAAGTTGAAACTCACAACCATCCTACAGCCATATCTCCATTTCCTGGTGCTTCTACAGGCTCTGGAGGAGAAATAAGAGATGAAGGAGCTACAGGAGTGGGAGCAAAACCAAAAGCTGGTTTATGTGGCTTCTCAGTGTCAAACCTCAGGATTCCTGGACATGAAAAGCTTTGGGAAGGTAAAGAAAGTAAGCCAGATAGAATTGCCAGTCCATTTGAAATAATGATAGATGGACCTTTGGGAGCAGCAGCTTTTAATAACGAATTCGGAAGGCCAAATATATTAGGCTACTTTAGGTCTTTTGAAATGTATCTTGATAAAAAAAGGACAAAAGGGACCGGTTATCATAAGCCAATAATGCTTGCTGGTGGATTGGGAAACATCAAATCTGAGCATGTAGAAAAGAAAGAAGTTCCAATTGGATCTAAACTGGTTGTTCTAGGTGGTCCTTCAATGTTAATTGGGTTAGGGGGAGGCTCAGCTTCTTCTATGAATTCAGGTGATGCGAATCTAGATTTAGATTTTGCTTCTGTTCAAAGAGATAACCCTGAAATGGAAAGAAGATGTCAGGAAGTGTTAGATAGTTGTTGGCAGAAGAATGATAAGAATCCTATTTTATTTATACATGATGTAGGAGCTGGCGGTTTATCAAATGCAATACCAGAATTAGTAAATGATAGTGGGAATGGAGGTTATGTAGAATTGAGGAAGATTCCT
>CACOMS010000029.1 GCA_902628375.1 uncultured SAR86 cluster bacterium
TTAGCTTCTAGCTTACCGGAGTATCTAGAAGTTGACGTAGAAAATTTAGATGTAGGAGATAACATCTTCCTTACAGAAATGAGTCTTCCTGAAGGTGTTGAAATCTTGTCTCTAACTAGAGGAGACGATCAAGACCAAGCTGTAGTATCTGTAACGGAAGCTAGAGTTATGGAAGTTGATGAACCTGAAGTTGAACTTGAAGAAGGTGAAGAAGGAGAAGAAGGAGAAGCTCCTGAATCAGCAGATTCAGATGACTCACAAGAAGAACCTTCAGAAGAAGCATCAGAAGATAGCTAACTTTTATCCCATGAAGGACAAACACCTTCTAATTGTTGGTCTAGGTAATTCAGGGAAAGATTACGAGAATACTAGACATAATGCTGGGGCTAATCTTGTAACTTTTTTAAGTAAAGAATGGAGTATAGAGCTTAAAGAAGATAAAAAACTTCTTGGCTTGATTGGATCTTCTAAAATAGGTTGTAATAAAGTTACCTTATTCATACCAAAAGGCTATATGAATAACAGTGGTAAGCCTGTAAAGAAGGTTGTTGATTACTTAAAAATTGACATACCAAACTTATTAGTGATTCACGATGAACTAGATTTACCTCTAGGAGTTATAAAATTTAAAAACTCAGGAGGTCACGGAGGTCATAATGGTTTAAGAGATATTATTGCTGGATTAGGTAATAATAAAAACTTCATAAGACTGAGAGTGGGAATAGACCATCCAGGAAAAAGCAAAGACGTAACCAAATATGTATTATCAAAACCCTCAAAAAAGGATAAGGAGATGTTAACAGAAAAAATGAGGGCATCTATTAATTCCCTTGAAATTTATTTGAAAGAAGGATTAGAGGAAGCAACTCTAAATCTACACAGTTAAATTTCTATGAGTCTTAAATGTGGGATTGTAGGATTGCCAAATGTAGGTAAGTCTACATTATTCAATGCCCTTACATCTGCCGGTATAGAAGCTCAAAACTTCCCTTTCTGCACAATTGAGCCTAATCAAGGTGTAGTTCCTGTACCAGATAAAAGATTAGATAAAATTGCAGAGGTAGTAATGCCAGAAAAAGTGATACCTACAACAACAGAATTTGTAGATATTGCAGGTTTAGTTGAAGGTGCTTCAAAGGGAGAGGGTCTCGGAAATAAGTTTCTTTCTCACATAAGGGAAACACAAGCCATTATCCATGTAATTAGATGTTTTGAAGACAAAGATATAACTCACGTACATGAAGCAATAGATCCCGTTTCGGACTTAGAAATTATTGAAACAGAACTCTTATTAGCTGATCTTGAAACAGTTTCAAAGGCAAAAGAAAAAGTAGAAAGATTAGCTAAAAGTGGAGATAAGACTGTAAAAAATGAATACGATCTCCTTTCCAAGTTAGAAGAAGACTTAAACCAAGGTACTCTAGCGAGAGACTCTAAAGTAATTTTAGATAATGAATTTAAAGATCTTCATTTAATTACTCAAAAGCCTTGTTTATATTTAGCAAACATTAAAGAAGACGAAGAAAATAATCCACATTTATTAAAATTGACTGAATATGCTGAATCAAGATCTTCAAAAGTACTTGCTCTATGTAATCAGATAGAATCAGAGATATCAGAACTAGAAGAAGATGAAAGAGAAGAATTTCTCAATGATATGGGAATGGAAGAACCAGGTCTAAATAAATTAATAAGAAAAAGTTATGAATTACTAGAACTGCAAACTTTCTTTACCGCTGGAAAAAAAGAAGCTAGAGCATGGACCATAAGAAAAGGATCTAAAGCGCCACAAGCGGCTGGGGAGATACATACGGATTTTGAAAGAGGATTTATTAAAGCAGATACAATAAGTTACGAAGACTACATTCAATACAACGGCGAAGCAGGTTGCAAGGAAGCAGGAAAGCTTAGATCTGAAGGTAGTGATTATGAAGTAAAAGATGGTGACGTTATTCATTTTAAATTTAATGTTTAATGTTGACTTTAATTAGTAACCACTTAATATCTCGGTCCCTGGCTATGTAGCTCAGCTGGTTAGAGCGCGGCATTCATAATGCCGAGGTCGGTAGTTCAAGTCTACCCATAGCCACCATCTTTTTTACTACTTTCATAACAACATATGGTTTATAGTTATGTTGGGGGTGAAATTATGTTATGGAGTGTTATTGAGTTATCTCTCTTTGTCTTATTAGCTACAGCAATTCTTTATTGGATAGCAAGACTTCTTATATGGACTTTTGGATTCGTAAAAGAAGTTATTTTCCCGGAAATAGTGAATGAAAGTAAAAACGAGGATACATTTGGAAGTCTAGAAAGTTCTTCTGAAGAAGTAAGCTCTTCAAGCTATGATCAGACAAGTCAGTCATTCAGCCAAGAGTAGATTTTAATTAATCTATTTAGTACAAATAAAAAAGGCACCATAAGGTGCCTTTTTTTAAATCTATTGTTTTAATCCCATTTCCTCATATAAGCCATAATAATTATTAGTGCAATTATGACAGCTAGGCCTTCTGACCCTAGAGCATCAATAACTGGTTTTAAGTTAGTTAAAGCTGCGCCAAAGAAAGGTGCATTAGGTCCAAATAATATAGAAACAAAAATTGAAACAGCGACAACAAGGCCAAGTATCTTTGTAACTTCCCATAAGAAGTTTTTTACTTTATCAAATATCGCGTACATGAGTTCCCCCTATTATGAAAAAAAGAAAGGGGTAACCCGTGAAGGTCCCCCTTTCATTTAATAGCTAAGTTAAAGACTTATCTATATAGGTCAAGTAGGACCGCAAGAACTATTAAACCAACTAAGCCTGCGTCTCCTAAATCAGAAACTAGACCTACAAGATTACCTAGTACATCACCTACAAATGGAACTGAACCGAAAACTACTCCAGCAGCAACTCCAAGAGCAATAAGTGACACTACGATACCTGTTAAAGAACCTATGATATCTTTTAAACCATTAAGTGCGTTCATATATTTCACCCTTATATATAGCTAAACAAATGCCTGGTTAATCACCAGACAACGTCATTTAACTAGATATTTGAGAAATAAACAATTCTCGTTTACCACAAATATTTAAAAGATACAAATTAATCGTCTAGTCCTTTCATGGTGAGTTTTATCTTTCCTTGTCTGTCAACATCAAGCACTTTAACTTGAACTTCCTCACCTTCTACAAAATAATCAGATACTTTCTCTACCCTTTCTTCAGCAATTTCTGAAACATGAACTAGTCCATCTCTTCCTGGCATAATGGTTACGAAAGCTCCGAAATCTACTATGCTTGCTACAGTACCTGTATAAATTTTGTTTATTTCAGGTTCAGCTGTTATTTCTTTAATTTTCTCGATAGCGAGTTCTCTAGATTCTAAAGTATCACCATAGATAGTTATAGTACCTGAGTCATCTACATCAATTTGAGCTCCACTTAATTCAACTAGGCTTCTAATTGTTTCTCCACCTTTTCCAATCACATCTCTGATTTTCTTTTTATTAATTTCAAGAATCTCAGCCTTTGGTGCTTTTTCTGAGATTTCAGTTCTTGATTCTGAAATCTCTTTATCCATTATGGATAAAATGTGAGTCCTTGCTTTTAATGCCTTCTCTAGGGCTACATCAAATATTTCTTCAGTTATTCCGTCTATCTTGATATCCATTTGTAAGGCTGTTATCCCTTCAGAAGTTCCTGCAACTTTAAAATCCATATCACCTAAGTGGTCTTCATCACCTAGTATGTCGGTAATTACTATAAAGTTATCTTCTTCTTTAACTAAGCCCATAGCAATTCCAGCAACCGAGGAAGTTAAAGGAACCCCTGCATCCATTAATGACATGCTTGAACCACATACAGATGCCATAGAACTAGAACCATTAGATTCGGTTATCTCTGAGACAACTCTAACTGTGTAGGGGAATTCTTCGGGATCAGGCAGTACGGCTTCAAGAGCTCTTCTAGCTAACTTTCCATGACCTATTTCTCTTCTCTTAGGACCAGCCATGAAACCTGCTTCTCCCACTGAATAAGGAGGAAAATTGTAATGCAGCATAAATTGGTCTTTAAACTCTCCTTCTAAAGCATCGATTAATTGAGCCTGCTTAGGAGACCCAAGTGTCGTGGTTACTATTGCTTGTGTTTCTCCTCGGGTAAATAAAGAAGAACCATGAGTATTATTTAATACTCCTGCTTCAACATAGATTGGTCTTACTTCATCAAAATCTCTTCCGTCTATTCTAGACTCACCATTCAATAACTTTCCTCTAACTATTTTCTTTTCAATCTTTTTAAAAGAATCAAATAAATCAGATTCTTTTATTTCAGACTCTTCTTGGATCATTTCAGAGATCATTTTTTCTTTAAGTTCATTTAAAGCAGTTACTCTTTCTTGTTTAATTTTTATTTCGTAAGCTTTTTCTATGCCCTCACCATACGCTTCCTTAACTTTCTCTATTAATTCACTATCAAGAAACTTAGGTTTATACTCAAATGGAGGTTTTCCTACATCTTTTGCCATTTCTTTTATAGCTTCGATAACAGGCTGCATTTCTTGATGAGCAAAAAGGATTCCTCCCAACATTTGATCCTCTGAAAGTTCTTTTGCTTCTGATTCAACCATAATTACAGCAGAATCACTGCCTGCTATAACCATATCTAGGTATGAATCTTCTAATTCACTTCTTTTTGGATTTACGACATAACTGCCTTCAATAAAACCAATCCTTAAAGCCCCCAAGGGACCATTAAAAGGTAACCCAGATATAGCTAAAGCTGCAGAAGCAGCTAAAAAAGAAACAATATCCGGATCTTCATCTTTGTTTGAAGACATAACTGTGCAAATAACTTGCACTTCATAGAGAAAATCATCATTAAAAAGCGGCCTTAAAGGTCTATCTATGAGTCTTGAAGTAAGGGTCTCTTTTTCTGTAGGCCTTCCTTCTCTTTTAAAAAATCCTCCAGGAATTTTTCCTGTGGCATAAGTTTTTTCAATATAATTAACTGTTAAAGGGAAGAAGTCTTGATGCTCCCCTGGTGCCTTTCCAACAACTGCTGTTGCTAATACTTGTGTTTCACCGCAAGTTGCCATTACAGATCCTGTGGCCTGCCTAGCTATCTTTCCTGTTTCAAAGATGATCTCTTTATCACCTATTAATGCGGTTTTCTTATAACTTTCCATAATTTCTTTCCATAATTTAAAAAATGTTTATCCTTGAATAAACTATATAAAAAAGTGGGTTCTTGAATTATCTTCTTAGACCTAGATCAGTTATTAGTTTTGAATAAACATCTGGTTTAGACTTTCTTAAATAATCTAATAACTTCCTTCTTTTGGCAACCATCCTAATTAAACCTGTCCTAGAATGATGATCCTTAGCATTTTGCTTAAAATGCGATTGAAGAGCATCAATATTAGAAGAAAGCAGAGCGACCTGAACTTCTGCTGAGCCAGTATCAGTCTCGTTTCTTCCAAACTTAGAAACTATATCTTTCTTATTTGTTTTAGTTAAAGCCAAAATAATATTCCTTAATAATTAATTAGGTGGTTTAGAGTTTAGTTTAATTTGTGCTTATAAGCCTCTTTGGAGAGACATTTTGAAGCTGATCAACGTTTCCTATTCCTATAAACGAACCTGTTTCTTCGTATATTCTTACTATTCCTTCTTTATATTTGCGCGCATTATAGACTACTGATTGACCATTTAGCATCTTTTTTGCTTGTTTTTTATCTAATTCTATTTTTGGAAGATGATCTAATAATAAATCTGAAGGTATGATTTTCTTAAGATAATCTACTTTTTCTAGGTCTAATGCGATCAATTGGTCTTCTATTATGGCCCCTACTCGAGTTCTTCTAAGCGAAGAAACACATGCTTTTGTACCCAGAGCCTCACCAATTGATTCTACTAGGGCTCTTATGTAAGTGCCCTTGCTACAAGAAACAAAAAGCTTTACTTCATCTTTATCATTAAAGGAAGTAAGTCGTATTTCTTCAATGTTCACTTGCCTAGGGCTTATTTCAGGCCTTTCTCCTTTTCTTGCCCAATAATACATAGGCTTCCCTTTGTGCTTAACAGCTGAATAAAGTGGAGGTGTTTGTGAAATTTCTCCTTTAAAACTCGAGATAATTTGTCTTAACTTTTGTTCAGAACAAGAAAAACCTTCTGAAAAAATTAAATTGCCATCAATATCCCCAGTATCAGTACCTTTACCCAATAAAATCGTTGTTTCATAATCTTTAGAAGAACTGGCAATGTAATTACTAAATTTAGTTGCTTCTCCAATACATATAGGAAGTACTCCTGTTGCTAATGGATCTAAGGTTCCGCAGTGACCTATCTTTTTTAATCCCAAGACCTTCCTTAATTTGTATACGCATCCTGCAGATGTCATTCCTTTAGGTTTATCTATAAGGAGAAATCCATTCAATTTTTTATCCCGTCTTCTGGTAAGAATTTAAGATCTGGAATGCGTTTAATGGATAGTCTTGATCCTAATCTTCTTCTTATAAAGGGTTTTGCTTTAGAAAAACCCTCTGCTATCTCATTTGGATCTAATGAATTGAAGCTATTTAACAAAGAGTAAAAAATGAAAGCGTTTTTGATATCTTTCGATAACTCAACGTTTATTATAGTTATTCCTTTTAACCTTGGATCTTTAACATGGTCTCTAATAATTTCAGATACTTCTGCTCTTATCAGGTCAGATAGCCTCTCTGCTCTGCTAAAGTCTTGAGAATGCATAATCTGTATTTATATAGATTTCTTAACTTCTTTTTTATCGAAGACTTCTATCTTATCCCCCACCTTAACATCTGTGTAGTTTGCGATACCTATTCCACATTCAGTACCAGTAGCAACTTCAGAGGCATCATCCTTAAATCTTCTTAGGGAGTCTAAGAGGCCTTCAAAGATAACAATATCGTCTCTAATTACTCGAACGAATTTATTTCTTTTTATAGTTCCCTCTATGACCATAGATCCTGCAATCAGGCCAAATTTCGGAGACTTGAAGGTATCTTTAACTTCTGCTGTTCCTAAAATCTCTTCCTTTATGTCGGGTTCTAAACTTCCTTCTATTATGTCTTTTATTCCATCTATCAAATCATAAATAATTCCATGATAAGAGATATCAATAGATTCACTTTCTGCTAATGCTTTTGCAGGATTATCAGCTCTAACGTTAAACCCTACTACCATAGCTCCTGTTGTAAGAGCTAAATTTATATCATTAACATTTATACCACCTACAGCGTCATGGACTATGTTGATTTTAACTTCTTCTGATTCAAAGTTTTTTAATGACCCTATGATTGCTTCTAAAGAACCATGAGTGTCTGCCTTTATTAGTAAATTTACTAAAGTGTGATTTGATAACTCAGAATCAAATAAATTCTCTAGATTTGTAATTTGTTGTCTTGCTAATCTTGTCTCTCTTGATTTCTTTGCTCTCTCATTAGAAATTTCTTTAGCCATTTTTTCATTCTCTACAACAACAAACTCTTCTCCTGCTTTAGGAGGCGTATCTAAACCGCTAATTAAAACTGGAACTGATGGTCCTGCCTGCTTTAACTGCTTACCGTTTTCATCAAGTAAACTTCTTATCCTTTTTGTTTGTTCTCCTATAAGTACATAATCACTGATTTTAAGCGTTCCCTCTTTTACTAGGACCGTTGCTACAGCTCCTTGGCCCTTTTCAGTACTAGAATCTAAAACAACTCCATGCGCTGGTCCTTTTATGAAAGCTTTTAGATCTAAGACTTCAGATTCTAGAGAGACCGCTTCTAGAAGATCTTCAACCCCATCACCTCGTAATGCTGAAATTTGAATGCATTGAGTATCTCCTCCCCAGTCTTCTGGAACTATCTCTTTGGCTGAAAGCTCACTTTTAACCTTTTCAGGATCGGCACCTTCAGTATCCATCTTATTTATAGCTACAACTATTGGAACTCCTGCTGCTTTGGCATGGCTTATAGCTTCTTCAGTCTGAGGCTGAAGACCATCATCAGCTGCAACTACTAAGATAACAATATCTGTAGAATTTGCACCTCTAGCTCTAACTTCACTAAAAGCAGCATGGCCCGGAGTATCGATAAATGTAATGACTCCTTGTGAAGTTTGAGCTTGATAAGCTCCTATTTTCTGGGTAATACCACCCTCCTCTATACCTGCAACATTCGCACTTCGAATAAAATCCAGTAAAGTTGTTTTACCGTGATCTACATGTCCTAAAACAGATACAACTGGATGTCTCGACTCCTCTTCGCCCTCGTATGAGACCAACTCTTCTAATTTATCTTCAGCTAATTCCTCAACTGCAGGTTCTGCTTTGTGGCCAAGTTCCTCAGTAACTAATATTGCTGTATCTTGGTCTAAGGTTTGATTTAAATTTGCCATTACCCCCATTTCCATAAGCTTCTTTAGAACCTCAGAAGCCTTAATCGATAAAGTTGAAGC
>CACOMS010000030.1 GCA_902628375.1 uncultured SAR86 cluster bacterium
ATAACTCCAGTCATGACTAATCGGTCAAAAGGCCGAGATATTCTTTTGGGCACCATAGGGAAGCCTTATGGTCTAAAAGGAGAGTGCTATTTTTATTACTTTGGTAAAGAACCAAAGAACCTAAATTTGTATAAAGAGTTTTTTAGTAAAGATCATTCCATGCTTTTGAGAGTTAAAACCATAAGAGAAATAAAAGATAGAGTAATAATTTCTTTCGAAAATATAGATTCTAGGACTAATGTAGAAGAACTAAGGGACTTAGATCTTTATATATCAGAGGGTCAATTGGTAGACTTAGAAGCAGGAGACTTCTATTGGTACCAACTAGAGAATTTAAAGGTTGTGAATCTAGAAGGAAATTTTCTTGGGTTAGTCTCAGAATTAATGGAAACAGGAAAAAATGATGTATTAGTCGTTAAGCCATGCAACGACAGTATTGATAGTAAATCTAGATTAATCCCTTATGTTAAAGAAAAGGTAATTACTTCGGTTGATATAGAGAATCAGACTATAACTGTAAATTGGTCCAAGGAATTTTAATGAAATTTAGTGTCGTAACAATTTTTCCTCAAATTATATGGGCAAACTTAGAATTTGGTATTTTAGGTAAAGCTATAGATAAAGAAAAAATTGAAGTTTCTACTTATGACCCTAGAGATTATTCAAAAAGCCCTACCAAAAGAGTTGATGACAAACCTTTTGGTGGTGGGTCAGGAATGGTAATGGAAGCAGGTCCTATCATTAAAGCGGTTGAAGAAGCCAAGAAAAAATCTATTGATGCTCATGTAATCTACTTATCTCCTCAAGGAAAATTATTCAATCAAGAGAAAGCAAAAGAATTAGCCGATAAATCAAATATTATTTTGATTTCTGGAAGGTATGAAGGAGTAGATCAAAGAGTAGTTGATCATATAGTCGATGAAGAAATTTCTATTGGAGATTATGTACTTTCTGGTGGAGAAATAGCCTCTCTGATTCTTATTGATAGCATAAGTAGACAAATTGAAGGCGTAGTAGGTGATTTCCAATCCGTAGAAGATGACTCTTTATATGACGGTCTTTTAAAGCACCCTCAATATACTAGGCCCGAGGAATCTGAGTATGGAGTTGTTCCCAAAATTCTACTTAGCGGTAACCATGAATCAATTAGATCTTGGAAAATAAAAAAATCGTTAGAAAATACTATGAAGAAAAGGCCTGATTTATTAGAGAAGGCTAATTTAGACAAGGAAAAAAAGAAAGTTTTAGGTCAGATTAAAAAAGATGAAGAAAAAACTTAATCTGATAGAATGTGCGACCCTAAAAGTAGGTAATTAGAAATTGAATAAAAATAAACACATACAAAAAGTAGAATCTTCTCAGATAAGAGATGACATACCTGAATTCTCTCAAGGAGATACCGTTATGGTTCAAGTAAGAGTAGTAGAAGGTTCGAGAGAAAGACTACAGCCATTTGAAGGTGTAGTAATAGCTGTAAAAAATAGAGGACTAGGCTCTTCTTTTACTGTGAGAAAGATTTCTAATGGAGTTGGTGTTGAAAGAACTTTTCAAACACATAGTCCTTTAATAGGCTCTATCAAGGTAAAAAGAAAAGGTGATGTTAGACAAGCTAAACTATATTACCTTAGAGAGTTAACAGGAAGAGCTGCAAGAATTAAAGAGAAATTAAGCTAATTTCTCCTTTCCAACATGACTGAAAATATTCAATCAGTAAAACTGATAGACGGTTTTATTGACAACATATGGCTTGAAAAGGGTCTTAGTAAGAATACCTTAAGTGCGTATAGACAAGATCTAATTAATTTTTCCAATTGGCTAAAAAAAAAGAACTTAATTGAAGTAAAAAAAACAGAGTTATTAGATTACCTTTCTTATAGACTCAAGCAAGGATATAGCTCTAGATCGACTGCCAGAAGCCTTTCTAGTCTTCGAGCTTTTTATTCTTATTTGTTAAAAAATTCTTATATTAACGACGATCCAACAGCAAAAATAGATAGTCCTAAATTAGGACATTCTTTACCCAAGGTAATTTCAGAAATTGATGTAGAAAAACTATTGAACTCCCCTAAGGTTAAAGAACCTTTAGGGTTGAGGGACAGATCAATGCTTGAATTACTTTATGCATGTGGACTAAGAATTTCTGAGCTTATAACACTTGACCTTCTAAATGTTAATTTAAGACAAGGAGTAATAAAAGTTATTGGAAAAGGTAGCAAAGAAAGGCTTATTCCCATGGGTGAAGAAGCGATGAATTGGGTAGAGAAATACATATCATATGGACGCCCTGAGTTAGAAAATGAAAGCTTTAATACATCTATCCTTTTTCTGAACAGAAGAGGAAAGCCTATGTCTAGACAAGCCTTTTGGTATCGAATAAAGCATTATGCTTTTGAGTCTGGTATTAAGGCTAGTCTTTCACCACACACCATCAGACATGCTTTTGCTACTCATCTTATAAATCATGGAGCAGATTTAAGAACAGTTCAGTTGTTGTTAGGGCATACTAGTCTCTCTACAACTCAGATTTATACTGAGGTTGCTAGACAAAGAATGAAGGAATTGCACAGCGAACACCACCCAAGAGGATAAAATGAATAATAAGGAAAAGCTTTTACTCTTAATCTTCTCAACTCTAATTATAGGTTGTGCAGAAACAATAGAAGCTGAAGGATCCAACCCTAAAGAAGAAATTAAGGAAAAACTTAAGAAAATTATCCCTGAATCTGTCGAGATAACTTCTATAGAAGAAACAGAAGTAGAAGGTTATTTGGAAGTAAACTTTAATGGATTGGAATCCTTATATATTAGTTCTAACGGAAAATATCTCATATCTGGTGATATATATGAGTTAACAGATACAGGTTTGATTAATAAATCTGAAACTATTAGAGCTAAAAAGAGAAAAGAAATTGTTTTAGGACTTAAAACTGATTCAATTAGTTTTACCCCAAAAAATATTAAGCATGAAGTGTATGTCTTTACTGACGTTGATTGTGGTTATTGCAGGAAATTTCATAGTGAGATCAAAGGTTATCTAGATTTAGGGATTCAGGTTAACTATTTAGCATTTCCCAGGACTGGTTTGGAATCAGATTCATCCAAAAAAATTGTATCTGCATGGTGTAACGATGATCCTCATTCATCAATAACTGATCTCAAGTTAGGAAAAGAAATAGAATATAATCTATGTTCTAATAACCCAGTTTCAGAGCACTTCAATTTAGGTCAACAATTAGGTATTTCAGGGACTCCTTCAATATTGACCACGGAAGGCAGAATGATACCAGGATACGTTTCACCGAAAGAACTCTTTGAATTATTGAATGGTTAAATATAGGCTATAGAAATGGACAAGGAATTTCCTAGAGTTAATAAACTGCCTCCATACATTTTTAATGAAATACAAGAGTTAAAAATGGAAGCTAGAAGAAATGGTGAAGACATCATCGATTTTGGTATGGGAAATCCTGACCAACCTACGTCCGACCTTATAGTTGAGAAACTTAGAGAATCATCTCTGAATCCTTCAACTCATAGATATTCCCAATCTAAAGGAATACCGAGGTTAAGAAAAGCTATAACTGATTGGTATAAGAGAAGATTTGATGTAGATTTAAATCCAGAGAGCGAGGCTGTAGTTACTATGGGTTCTAAGGAAGGTTTAGCTCATTTAGCTTTAGCTACCTTAGATAAAGGTGATGCAGTTTTAGTACCTAACCCCTCATATCCAGTTCATCCTTATGGATTTGTCATTGCAGGAGCAGACATTAGGCATGTGCCTATTGGAGAGAAGATAGATTTCTTTGAGGAGTTAGAGAAAGCAATAAAGAACAGCTTTCCTAAACCAAAGATGCTTATTATTAATTTCCCGAGCAACCCCTCAACAGAATGTGTTGATTTAGAATTCTTTAAAAAAATAATAAAGATAGCTAAAGAAAATAAAATATGGGTAGTACAAGATTTAGCTTATGCCGATATTTGTTTTGATGGCTATAAAGCGCCATCAATATTACAGGTTGAAGGAGCAAAAGAAGTTGCAGTAGAATTTTTTTCATTATCAAAAAGTTACAACATGCCAGGATGGAGAGTAGGATTTTGCTGTGGCAATAAAGATCTTTTAGCTGCTTTAGCAAGAATTAAGTCTTATCTTGATTATGGTTTATTCACTCCCATTCAAGTGGCTGCTATCAAAGCATTAGATGAAGGAGATCAATTAGTGGAAGACATTAGAGATATATATCAATCAAGAAGAGATGTTCTTGTAAAAGGCTTAAATGATGCTGGATGGAAAGTTGATTCCCCTAAAGCAACTATGTTTGTATGGGCCAAAATACCTGATTTTCTAATAGAGATGGGCTCGCTTGAATTTAGTAAACAATTATTAGCTGAAGCAAAAGTTGCGGTTTCTCCTGGCATTGGCTTTGGAGAGTATGGTGAAGGTTATGTTAGGTTTTCTTTAATAGAAAATGAGCATAGAACTAGACAGGCTATCAGAGGAATTAAACAATTCTTATCAAAAAATAGAAATATTCACGCTATAGGCTAACAATGGAAACTATAAGAATTGGCCTTTGTGGGGTAGGAAATGTTGGCGGTGAGGTTGCTAGAAGGTTGCTAAGTCATGATTCTCTTTTAAATTCAGCAGCAGGCACGGAATTGAAACTTGTTCAAATTGGAGCAAGAAAAGGAAAGGGCGCAATTTCCCTAGACAATGTAGACATAAGAACTGATCTAAGAGACGTAGTGGCTAATCCTGACATAGATGTCTTTGTTGAATTAATCGGTGGAGTTGATTTAGCTTATGAATTAGTTACTGATGCTTTAAATAATGGTAAGCACGTTGTTACTGCTAATAAAGCTCTAATATCTACTCATGGTAATGAAATATTTAAGCTAGCCAAGGAAAAGAATCTTCAGATTGGGTTTGAGGCATCCGTTGCAGGTGGCACACCTGTAATCAAAGCTTTAAGAGAAGGTTTGGTTGCAAATGAAGTAAGCTGGTTCGCTGGGATTTTAAACGGGACAAGTAATTACATATTAAGTGACATGCAAATGAATGGAGCACAATTTTCTGAAGCTCTATCAAAAGCTCAAAATTTAGGTTTAGCTGAATCTGATCCTACTTTAGATATTAACGGGACTGATGCTGCACAAAAGGCATCTATTCTTGCATCTTTAGCTTTCGGTGTACCGCTTGATTTTAGTAATGTGAGTTTTACAGGTATTGATGAACTGGAATTAATAGATTTAAATTTTGCTACAGAATTAGGTTATACAATCAAACATATTGCGTATGGGGAAATAGAAAACTCTGAAGTTACAGTAAGTGCACATCCTACTTTAGTAAGCAATGAAAGTATTCTTTCTCAAGTTGGGAAAGAAATGAATGCATTAGAAATCAACTGTAAGGGAATAGGATCTACTGTTTATTACGGACCTGGAGCCGGGCCTAGCCCGACAGCATCTGCAGTATTAGCTGATTTAGTGGATGTATCCAAAGGCAGCTTGGCGTGTCCTGAACTAAATAAAGAATCAAATGTTTATAGTAAAGAAGATAAAAAAGTTTTTGCCAGATACTTTCGTTTATTGGTAAAAGACGAACCAGGTGTAATTGCAAAGATCTCATCCCTTTTTGCTGAAAATAATTTAAGTATTGAAGCCTTAATTCAGCATGAAGATCGCAATAAGTCTGACGATATTAACAAAGTCCCCGTAGTCATTGTCTCTGGACCAGTTAATGACGCTAGTGCAGATAAAATCAGTAAATCACTAATAGATCTAGATGAAGTAGATCAACATCTTAAGCAGTATCGAATTCATTCGGACAAAAAATAATGAAATACTTCAGTACCAGAGGTCTTTCTCCAGCTGCTTCTTTTTCTGATGTTATGTTGGGGGGTTTAGCTCCTGACGGTGGTTTATACATGCCTGAAAATAACTCTCCTTTAACAATTGATGACATCGATTCTTTAAGAAATTTAAGTTACGAAGAGTTAACCACAAAACTTCTTTTCCCGTTTGTCTCCGATGAACTAGATAAAAAACAATTCTCTTTGGTTGTAGAGGACGCCTATAAAGCCTTTGAGAATCAAAT
>CACOMS010000031.1 GCA_902628375.1 uncultured SAR86 cluster bacterium
ACAACCTAATCATTAAGGAGTCAGTCATAAGAAGAAATGATTCTCTCTTTTCGATTTTAAAAAATATGGGCGCAAAAACAGAGAATATTATTGATTTAATTAATTCTCCAAACAGCCATCTACTCACCAATATAAAAATTGGTAACCTAGTAAAAGTTGAGCTAATAGAAGAAAAAATAACAAACTTAATTTACATAGAAGATTATAAAACTGAAGTAATAGCTAAACACACAGATAAGGGTTATTTGATTAGCAGAAATATATCTGAGGAAGAAAGAACGGAAGTCTTTAAAGCAGTAACAATAGCCAATTCTCTTTATACAGATGGACTAAAGCAAGATATACCTGATAGTGTTTTGATGGATCTAGTTTATATTTTTGGTTGGGATATAGATTTTGTGCATGACATAAGGCCCGGAGATCAGTATAGCTTGATTTATGAAGAGGTATACGTAAATGGCGAAAAGAAACTTAATGGCGACATAATAATAGCCGAGTTTATAAACCAAGATAAAAGCTATACAGCAGTAAGATATAAATTAAAAAAAGGGAACTCGGAATACTTCTCTACTGACGGTAGAAATGTAAAAAAAGCCTTCTTAAGAACACCAGTTAAATTAAGTTATGTTAGTTCAAAATATAATTTAAAAAGAAAACACCCTATTCTTCATACAATAAGAGCCCATAAAGGTGTAGATTATGCTGCCAATAGAGGGTCTCCAATAAGAGCTACAGGAAGTGGAACAATTTCTTCAGCAAAAGTTAATGGAGGTTGTGGAAAAGAGATCAAAATTAAACATTCTTCAGACTATACAACTAGGTACTGTCATCTAGAAAGATTTGCAAAAAATATAAAAGAGGGGAAAAAAGTTATACAAGGTCAAACTATAGGCTATGTCGGGAGCACTGGATTAGCAACTGGTCCGCATCTTCATTATGAATTCCATGTTAATGGGAAACATAAAGATCCTCTCAAAGTTAAATTCCCTTATGCTGATCCTATTGGTAAGGATGAAGAGACTAAGTTCTTCAGTAAAGCAAATTATTTTTTTGATAAACTTAAAAAATATCAATCGCTAAGCGGATAGTAATTATGGGAGATCTCTATATAGGACTGATGTCTGGTACAAGTATTGATTCTGTTGATGCCGTAATTGCTGATTTAAGTCAAAAAAAACCTTTAGTGGTTTCTCAAGAAAACTTTGAAATTCCTAAGAACCTTAGATTTCAGACCCTTCAATTGATTAACCAAAAAAAACCAAAAGAAGATTTTTATCCTTTAGATGATGAATTTGCTGAATTATTTTCTAATTCAGTAAAAAGTCTACTTCGGAAAAACAAAATAAATTACGAGGAAATAATTGCTATAGGTAGCCATGGCCAGACTGTATTGCATGAACCGAAGAACAAGAATCCATTTTCACTGCAATTAGGTAATCCAGAAAAAATAGCTCAAAAAACCAAAATAAAAACAGTAGGAAACTTTAGACAAGATGATATAGATAAAGGTGGACAAGGGGCACCTTTATCTCCGCTCTTCCATAAAGCATTCTTTTCGAAAGAAAACAAAGTTAGATGTATATTAAATATTGGAGGCATTGCCAATCTAACGGTATTAAGCCATCCCGAATTTGATCTAATTGGATATGATATAGGTCCAGGTAATTGCTTAATGGATGCCTGGATAAGAGATGTTAAAGGAGAAGATTTTGATGAAAGTGGTAATTGGGCAAAAGAAGGTAAACCGGAAGATTTACTTCTCAAAGAACTTCAAAACGATGATTTTTTTAATAAAACTAGTCCAAAAAGTACAGGTCCAGATTATTTCAGTTTGAATTGGCTATTAGAAAAGATTAATACATTAAAGACAAAACCTTCTAATAGAGATATACAAGCTACATTAATGGAATTAACCGCTTCTTCTATAGTTGAGGAAGTAAATAAGAATATAGATCAAACCGATTCTGTATATATTTGTGGAGGGGGAGCGAAAAATAAATATTTAGTTGAGAAAATTATAGATAAAAGAAAAGGCAGAGTAGAAATCACTGACGAATTGGGTTTAAACTCTGATTATCTAGAAGCTTTGGGATTTGCTTGGCTTGCTAAAGAAAGAATTTCCAATAAAACCTTTAATCTCTCTAAGGTAACAGGAAGTCAAGGTCCCGTTAGTGTAGGGGAAATATTCTTACCTTAAATAGAAAAAGACTCACCGCACCCGCAAGTGGTTACAGCATTAGGGTTTTTTACAATAAATTTTGAACCTGTTAGGTCTTCAACGTAATCTATTGTTGATCCTGATAAATATTGAAGACTAAGGGGATCAATTAATAAATTTGCTCCACTTTTAGAGATACAAGTGTCCTCTTCATCTATTTCATGATCAAAGGAGAAGCCGTACTGAAAACCTGAACAGCCTCCTCCTGTAACATAAACTCTTAAATTAACCTCTTCCTCTTTAGAAAGAGCAAGTATCTTATCTACTGCTCCTTCAGTAAGGTTCATAGTCGATGGATTGTAGGTTTCTATCATTTCTTAGTTTTATTATTAAAAACTCTCTTCTAATTCTAAACCAAACATCAAATTAAAGCATTGAATTGCTTGACCAGAAGCGCCTTTAAGTAAATTATCAATTGCTGTTATGACTAGATACTGTCCATCAACAGAGGTATTAAATAGAGATATCTCACATTTATTAGTATTAACTACATCAGATATCTTTGGTATATCTTCTATTACTTTTACGGATGGTGACTCCTTATAAAACTCTTGAAAAATATCATTATTTAGAGCCTTAGAATCTGTATGTATGTAAATGGATGCATATATCCCTCTCATCATGGGGATTAGGTGAGGTATAAAACTTAAGTTTATTTCTTTGCCGCTGGCTTTATTAACTTCTTGAATAATTTCTGGTAAATGTCTATGCCCTAAAACACCATATGCTCTAAGATTTTCATGCATTTCCTTTTTCATACCCCCTTCAACTGTTGATCTTCCTGCCCCTGTCATTCCTGACTTGGCATCAATAACTATATTGCTGATATTTATTTCTTTATTTAATAAAGGAGAAATGCCCAATAAACTTGCAGTGGGGTAACAACCAGGAACAGCCACAAGATCTGCTTTTTTTATATGGTTAGCATAAATGTCTACCAGACCATAAACTGACTGTTCAATGAGTTCAGGTTGCTCATGTTTCATTCCATACCACTGTTCCCAAGTATCTTTATCTTTAATCCTAAAATCTGCAGATAGATCAATTATTTTTATTTCGCTATCTAAAAATTTCTTTGCCATAGACATAGAAGATCCATGGGGGGTACAGAAAAAAACTACATCACATTCAAAAAATTTTTTATCTGTTGGATTTAAAAAAGTTAACTCTGGATCTATGAAGGATTTAAAGACTGAAGATATAGGCTGCCCTTCAAACTCTCTTGAGCTAACAGCCAAGATATTCATGTATTGATGTTTTGAGATTAAAGATAATAGCTCCTCTCCAGCATATCCTGAACCCCCTACTATCCCTATATTCTTTTTTTTCATATTTATGAACTATTAACAATGCCAACGTATAATTGGGTCGCGAATTATATATTCATAAACCAAGAAGACAAAAAAAATAGACATGAAAGAAGATACTCCCATTGTGCTTGTCATAGGTGGACTTGATCCAACTGGAGGAGCTGGAGTATTAGCAGATTCGCAGACAATACTTATGAATGGCTGCCATCCAATTACCTTAGTTACATGTTTAACTGCACAGAATACTAATAGTTTTAATGGTATGAAGGCCACAAATGCTAACTTCTTCAAAAAAATGACTAAAACTCTTTTGAAGGACATTTCCTCTATCCGCGCAATAAAGATTGGAGCATTAGCTAATGAAGAAATTATAAAATTAGTTAAAGAAATCATAATAAATTATAAAAATATCCCTGTAGTGCTGGATCCTATAATTGAAACATCTTCTGGCGGATCTCTAATAAGCAAGGAAGGAATTAAAGAACTAAAATTAAGTTTATTGCCCTATGCAGAATTAGTTACTCCTAATATCGAAGAAGCTAAGTTTTTGACAAATAAAGATAGCCTGTCAGAAATAACTGAACAGTTTCATAAACTAAAATCAAATTACATCTTCATTAAGGATAATGAAGAAGAAAATCAAATAAGAAACTACTTATACAAAAATAAACAGCTAATAAAAGAATGGCAAGTTGCTAAGATTAAAGGCAGATTTCAAGGAACTGGATGTTCAATATCATCTTGTATAGCCTCAAATCTAGCTAAAGAAATTAAGATAGAAGAAAGTATAGAGTTGGCACAAGATACAGTTCATCAATCGTTATTGAACGCAATTGATTTGGGCAAAGGTCAAAAAATTCCAAAAAGAATAATCTGATGCGGACCAGTTGCTAATCCAGTGCTCCCGACATAGCCTATAGTTTGACCTTGTATAACTTTTTTCCCCTCTTTTATATTTTTTGCAAATCTTTCTAGATGACAGTACCTAGTTGTATAGTCTGAAGAATGTTTAATTTTGATCTCTTTTCCACAACCTCCATTAACTTTTGCTGAAGAAATTGTTCCACTTCCTGTAGCTCTTATTGGAGACCCTCTATTGGCAGCATAATCTACACCTTTATGGGCTCTTATTGTATGAAGAATAGGGTGTTTTCTTTTTAAATTATATTTTGAACTAACATAACTTAATTTAACTGGTGTTCTTAAGAAGGCTTTTTTTACATTTCTACCGTCAGTAGAGAAGTATTCCGAGTTCCCTTTTTTTAATTTATATCTTACTGCTGTATAGCTTTTATCTTGGTTTATAAACTCGGCTATTATTATGTCGCCATTAAGTTTCTTTTCGCCATTTACGTATACCTCTTCATAAATCAAGCTATACTGATCTCCGGGCCTTATGTCATGCACAAAATCTATATCCCAACCAAAAATATAAACTAGATCCATCAAAACACTATCAGGTATATCTTGCTTTAGTCCATCTGTATAAAGAGAATTGGCTATTGTTACTGCTTTAAAGACTTCCGTTCTTTCTTCCTCAGATATATTTCTGCTAATCAAATAACCCTTATCTGTGTGTTTAGCTATTACTTCAGTTTTATAATCTTCTATGTAAATTAAGTTTGTTATTTTTTCTTCTATTAGCTCAACTTTTACTAGGTTACCAATTTTTATATTGGTGAGTAGATGGCTGTTTGGAGAATTAATTAAATCAATAATATTCTCTGTTTTTGCGCCCATATTTTTTAAAATCGAAAAGAGAGAATCATTTCTTCTTATGACTGACTCCTTAATGATTAGGTTGT
>CACOMS010000032.1 GCA_902628375.1 uncultured SAR86 cluster bacterium
GCTCTGCGTGGCTAGAGATGGGAGGAATCTATGCAGTAGCTAATTTAAGAGGGGGCGGCGAATATGGAAAAGACTGGCATTTAGCAGGTACAAAACAAAACAAGCAAAACGTATTCGATGACTTTATTTATGCTGCGAAATACCTTAAAGATAATGGCTATACCTCAAAAGAAAAACTGGCCATTATGGGTCGATCTAATGGAGGATTGTTGGTTGGAGCTGTTATGACTCAAAAACCAGACATAGCACAAGTCGCTCTCCCTGGCGTAGGTGTATTAGATATGCTCAGATATCATAAATTTACAGCAGGTGCTGGATGGGCTTATGACTATGGAACTTCAGACGAAAGTAAGGAGATGTTTGAATACTTATTAGGATACTCTCCACTGCATAATATTAATGAAGGTGTTAACTACCCTGCAACTTTAGTAACCACTGGTGATCACGATGATCGTGTTGTACCAGCACATTCGTTTAAGTTTGCAGCTGAACTTCAATCAAAACATAGAGGTAGCAACCCTGTTTTAATTAGGATTGAAGTAGATGCTGGGCATGGAGCTGGAACCCCTACTTCTAAATTAATTGAACAATTTGCAGATATTTACGCGTTTACGCTTTTTAATATGGGATATGATGAAATAAATTAAACCTATAGGGGTTCATCAATAATTTTATTTTCAATGTAGCCTAGTTCGGCTATCTCAACTTTAACTACATCTCCCTGCTTTAAGAACTTACCTTCGACCACCCCTACTCCACCTGGAGTACCAGTTAAAATTAAATCTCCTGGTTCAAGTGTAAATGCAGTTGAAAGATGTTCCACTAAATCAAAACAATTAAACATTAAATATTTTGTATTTGAAGATTGCCTCTCCTCGCCATTAACAAACGTTTTTATGTCTAAATTATGCGGATCTGTTATCTCATCTGGAGTGACAATGGCAGGTCCAAATGGACAATGAGTATCAAAAGATTTACCAATGGTAAACGTTGGAACTCTTAACTGCCAATCTCTTACGCTAAAATCATTGGCAATGGTATAACCTGCTATTACTTCATGTGCATCTTCCTTAGCAACGTGCCTACATTTTTTTCCTATAACAATTGTTAATTCACCTTCAAAATCTAGCATTTCTGAAACAGAAGGATCATGGACTTCAGAATAAGGCCCATTTGCAGCTAAAGATTGCTTATTGAAGATCATAGGAACCTCTGGTTTGTCTACGTCTCTTCCTGCAGCTTTAACTTCTTCTAAATGATCTGAGTAATTTAATCCTATGGCTATTATTTTTGGTGGACGAGAAATAGGAGCTTCAAGATTAACATCTGATAAAGCAATTCTATTTTTCTTATCCGCATGCAGAGACTTGGCTTTTTCCATTGAACTTAGGCCCTCATCTAAAAAACCAAGCATATCTTTAGGAATCGATGGATCATTTTCAAAGGCTACAATCCCTCCTTCATCTATCGACCCTATAAAAGATTTAGAGTCTTTCTCATAAGTTATAAGCTTCATATTCGAGATGATATACTCTTGTGTATATTAATAAAATAATAACTTTATGAAATTAGATTGGTCACATACGGTTTTAAATATAAACAATAAAGAAAGAATACTAGACTTCTATACCAATATTTTGGATTTTAAAGTTAGCGATAGGGGCCTACTAGCAGAAAATGGACCAGAAATAATCTTTATTAGCCAAAATCCTAAAGAGCACCACCAGTTAGCATTTGTGGTTGATAGAGATGAAGTAGGATCACATTCATCCTTAAATCATCTATCCTTCAGAGTAGATAGCTTCGATGAATTAAAGGAAGCCAAATTGAAACTCGATTCGATTAATCATGACTACTTGCCTTTGTGTCATGGCAATGCCCTATCCTTTTATTTTAATGATCCTGAAAATAATGGTCTTGAGATTTTTTTTGACACTCCTTGGGATATTGACCAACCACAAGCAGTAGCATGGGATCCTGAATTGGATGAAAAAAATGCCTTAAAATGGGTAGAAAAAACATTTAAGAATGAGCCAAGTTTCGTTATAAGAGAAGAAAGCAATAAAGAATTTGTTAATAGAAAATAAAAAAGGAGTAAATTATGAGCAATTCATCTTCAAATCCAGTAGCTATTATTACTGGTGGCAGTAGAGGTGTCGGAGCAGCAACAGCAAAACTTCTAGCATCAAAAGGTTGGAACGTAACTATTACATGCACTAGTTCCATTGAAGATGCAAATAACATAGTAAAGGAATGTGAAGATCTAGGAGTGGAAGCGCTTGCATTAACGGCTGATGTATCAAATGATGAATTATGTAGAAAAACCGCAGATGAAACATTAAGTAAGTGGGGAAGAATTGATTGTTTAGTGAATAATGCTGGAACTACAAAATTTGTTTTCAATCATGCAGACTTAGAGGGTTTAGATGCTGAAGATTTTTTACACATCTATAAAGTAAATGTAGTGGGTCCTTTTCAAATGGTAAGGGCTTGCAAAGACGCACTAAATAAAAGTGACAATCCAAGTGTTATAAATATTTCATCAATAGCTGGAATTAAAGGCATTGGTAGCTCTTTAGCGTATGCTTCTTCTAAAGGAGCCTTGAATACAATGACCAAATCTATGGCAAGAAACTTAGGGCCTATTCGAGTAAATGCTATATGCCCTGGCTTTATACAAGGAGAATGGTTGAAAAAGGGACTTGGCGAAGATCTTTATAATGCATCTCTAAAAAATCTTGAATCTTCAACTCCATTAGGTCTAGCTGTAACTCCAGAACAAGTAGCTGATAGCATCTACAACTTTGCAGCCATATCAACTACGGTAACGGGCGAAACTCTTTTGGTTGATGGAGGTCACCATTTAACCATATAGTTTCTTAATACTAACTTCCAAGGATAAATACAAAAATGAAGATTCATACAATTTACACTGATAATCCACTTCGAAACTTCACCTATATCATAGAGTCGTCAAACTCACAGTGTTTAGTTCTAGACCCATGGGATGAAAACCAAGTTAATGCTGAGCTGGAAAAAAGGTCTTTGAAACTATGGGCTATCATTAATACACATGAACATTTTGACCATACTCAGGGCAATCAGGCTTTAGTTGATCAACATGCTTGTGAGGTTTGGGCTCATGAAAATGGTAAAGGTAAGATTCCCGGATTAAGTAGGACTTTAAAAAAGCATGAAGAGATACTTCTAGATGATGACTGTAAAATTAAAGTTTTAGATACACCAGGTCATACTTTTGCCCACCTGTGTTTTCTTTTAATACAAGCTGATCAACCTATAGCTGTTTTTACAGGAGATACATTATTTAATGCGGGTGTTGGCAATTGTCATAATGGTGGAGATCCGAAAATTATGTATGAAACTATCAGCGAACAATTTCATACTTTAGAGGATTCAATAAATGTTTATCCAGGACATGATTACCTCCAAAATAATTTAGAATTTACTTTATCTCTAGAACCTAACAATTCTTTAGCTAAGGATTGGTTAATTAGAGTTAAAGATTGTGATCCTAAAATTGAACCCCTATTAACCAATATAGGTGATGAAAGAAGCTTCAATACCTTTTTTAGGTTAAAAAATGAAACGATTATCAATAGTTTGTCTCTTGATTCTCCAACAGAAGAAGAGGTTTTCTTAAAATTAAGAGAAAAAAGAAACTCCTGGTAGTTCAACTAAATATTTAATCTAAGTCTTAATCCTAACTGACCAAAAGTTTTATCGAAATGGTGTTCTGTTCTTTGATTAAATGTAATAGGCTCAAAACCAATTAGGTTTTTCTTATAAACTTCACCAAAGACCTCTATATCAAACTTTCTTGCTTTTAATCTCAACCCTAAATCGAATTTAATATTTGAATTTGGAGTTGCTTGGAAAGCTTCATATCCATTAAATTACTTATTTATCGAAGTGGGAATTGTGGAATAATCTTTTATTACTCTCATGGGCACTTGGTACTGGTACTCTCCCCATAAGTCCATATCACCATTTAAGATAAACGTCGTTTCTTTATTACTCCATATTGATGGATACATCTCACATATTTCTCCAAATTCGCAAATAATAAGATCGCCATCGAGGTCTGTAGAGTGAGTAACATAATATTCTCCTTCGTCTACTCTAAAAGCGGCTACAGCATCTAGATATCCTTGAGATAGGTTGATATGCCATAAGGCATCAATAAAGTTACCGTTCTTATCGTATATTGCAGATACCTGAGTCGGCAGCCTTAAAGATGAATTCCCACTTCCTACAGAATAATATAATTTGAAAGATACTTTAGTTTGATCGCTCATGGAAAAATAAATTTTATTTTGGTACCCGCCCTCTTCTAATGATGTTCTATCGATTGAAAAAATGTAGGTTCCAAATCCATTCTCATCTACTGACGAGGTATACGAAAAACCAGTTGCATCATCTGCCAATAAATCCGAAACGCTTAAATCTCCAGTTCCAACTTTAGAAATAGTAACTTGAACTGAGTTAGTTTGATTGCCCAAATCATATGAGGTAAATGATAACAGTCCATAAGTTATGTTGGATAAATCTGTTAAATAACTAGCTCCTTTAGCTAAATCTAGTAATCCATAACCAAAGAGAGAGTCTTTACCAGCAGTACCTATGTCATTGTTCATTAAATTTAATGCCATAGCAGCATCAATCTGAGAATTTGTGATAGAGGTATTTTTAGCTCTTAATAGAGCTATAGACCCTGCTACTTGTGGAGATGCCATAGAAGTTCCTTGCTGGAATCCTAATTTATTATCTCTTTCATAAGCTAATATTCCATCTGGTTGCCCATCAGAGTTTCTATCTTCATTGGTATTTCCTCCTGGAGCAGAAATATCTACATAATCATTTCTAGTTGAATAAGGAGCTACAGAATCTAAGTCTACCGAAGCAACACTAG
>CACOMS010000033.1 GCA_902628375.1 uncultured SAR86 cluster bacterium
GTAGTCAATTCTAGAGAAGGTCCTACAAAAGCAATAATTATTGGCCGATTGCACGATGGAAAAAGATTTGTAGCAAATACTGCGAAGGGAGATACAGATTTATTAAACAGAATGATGTCTAATGAGATGCTAAAAATACAAGGAATAGTGACCAATTTAGACTCTAGAAATATTTTCCAACCTAAATAGAAGGAGCAAAGATGAAAGAAATAAATGTAGCAGTAACAGGAGGAGCCGGACAAATAGCATATTCCTTGTTACCAAGACTAGTTAGTGGAGAAACATTCGGAAAAGGAGTAAAAGTAAACCTCAGATTGATAGAAATTCCTCAAGTAGTTGAAAAACTAGAGGGAACAATCATGGAACTGATTGATTGTGGCTTTGATGAAACTGGAAACCTTCTAGCTACTGCCGACATTGAAGAAGGAGTTAAAGATGCTGACTGGGTTCTTTTAGTTGGGAGTATACCCAGAGGTATTGTAATAGACGGAAAAAAGATAGAAGAGAGAAGCGATCTTCTAAGAATTAATGGAGGAATTTTTACGGATCAAGGAGAGGCCATAGGAAGGTTAGCAAAATCAGATTGTAAAATTCTAGTAGTGGGTAACCCAGCTAACACAAATGCATTAATAGGAATGACAAAGGCTCAAAATACTGGCCAGCAATGGTTTGCTATGACAGCTTTAGATGCAAACAGAGCGAAGGCACAATTAGCTATAAAAGCAGGAAAAGACATAAGCGAAGTAACCAATATGGTTATTTGGGGGAATCATAGTCCTACCATGTATCCTGACCCATATAACGCACTAATAGCAGGCCAGAGTGCTGCAGATGTCATAAATGATGAAAATTGGATTGAGAATGAATACCTTCCTTTGGTACAACAAAGAGGAAAAGCAGTGATTGATGCTAGAGGAGCTTCTTCTGCTGCCTCAGCAGCTAATGCTGCTATAGATACAGTAAAATCGATAGAATCAAAAACTCCTGAAGGAGACTGGTTTAGCGCAGCAGTAGCTAGCGATGGGAGTTACGGCATTCCAGAAGGAATAATATTTGGATACCCCCTTAGGTCAGATGGTAATGGAAATGTAGAGATCGTTCAGGGTGTAGAGTTAAATGAATTTGCGAAATCAAAAATAGAAGTTACAACTCAAGAGCTCAAAGAAGAAAAAGAAGCCGTTAAAGACTTACTTTAGTTTATTTAGGTTTCATCTGAGGAAATAATAGGACATCTCGAATGGAGTCTACTCCCGTAAGGAGCATGACCAATCTATCTATGCCTATACCTACCCCAGCACAAGGAGGCAATCCATACTCTAGTGCTTCAATATAATCAGAATCAAATTCCATTGCTTCTTCATCACCAGAAGCCTTTTGTTCTACTTGGAGCTTGAACCTTTCAGCTTGATCATCAGGATCATTTAATTCAGAGAATCCATTTGCTATTTCCTTTCCTCCAATAAACAGCTCAAAACGATCAACAAAATTTGGTTCAGTATCCGAAGTCCTCGAAAGAGGAGAAACATCTTTGGGATAAGAAATAATGAAGGTAGGTTCAATTAATTTATCTTCTACACCTTTCTCAAAAATTTCTAATTGCAGTTTTCCATCCGTCATTTCTGATTTATCAGCATTTTCTATTTCTAATTTCTTGGCTAGATCTTCTAAAAACGATCGTTCAGATAATTTGTCTTCTTCCACTTCTAGGTATTTAGCTATAGAACCAACTAAAGATAATCTTTCAAAACCTTTTGTTATATCTATATTGTTTCCACCCATCACAATGGAATCAGAATCAAACACTCTCTTCGCAAGAGAAACTATTATTTCTTCTACAAAGTTCATTTGATCTTCGTAATCTGCATAAGCCTCATAAAATTCAAGCATGGTAAATTCTGGGTTATGCTTGGTTGATAGACCTTCGTTTCTAAAATTCCTATTAATTTCATAAACCTTTTCTAAACCACCCACTACCAATCGTTTTAAATACAACTCGGGAGCTATCCTAAGATAGAGGTCCATATCGAGAGCATTGTGGTGGGTCGTAAAAGGTTTTGCTGCTGCTCCGCCCAAGACTGAGTGCATCATTGGCGTCTCTACCTCTACATAATCTTTTTCTTCGAAGATAGTCCTTATGGTGCTAATTATTTTGCTTCTGGTTTTAAAAACTTTCCTACTCTCTTCATTTGTTAATAAATCTAGATAGCGTTTTCTATACCTTTGCTCAGTATCAACTAAACCGGCATGCTTTTCTGGAAGAGGTCTTAATGATTTTGTTAAAAGGGATACGCTCTCAGCATTAACAGTTAATTCATCTGTTTTTGTCTTAAACAGAGTTCCTTCTATTCCTACGATATCGCCTAAATCCCACGTCTTAAAATCTTTGTAGATTTCATCTCCTATAGAGTCAGACCTAACATAGGCTTGTATTTGCCCTTGCATATCTTGAATAGTGATAAAGCTAGCTTTGCCCATTACTCTCTGGAGCATAACTCGTCCCGCAACTTTGACTTTTATCTTTTTTTCTTCTAAATCTTCTTTTTTTTGATCTCCATAAGACTCATGAAGTTGTGAGGACAATGAATCTCTTCTGAAATCGTTAGGGTAAGCGTTTCCCTTAGATCTTAACGTGTCTAACTTCTCTCTTCTTTGTGCTAAGAGTTCATTTTGCGAAATTTCTTCTGTCATAGTCGTTACTTTAACTAAATATTTGCTTTTAAGCTTGCTTCAATAAAATTATCTAGGTCGCCATCTAAGACGGCCACACAATTAGAGGTTTCTACTCCTGTTCTAAGGTCCTTTATTCTAGCTGAATCTAATACATATGATCTAATTTGACTACCCCAACCAATATCAGATTTAGAGTCTTCTAAATCCTGTCTCTCTGAATTGAGTTTCTGCAACTCTAGTTCGTAAAGCTTAGCCTTTAACAACTTCATGGCTCTATCTTTGTTCTGATGTTGAGATCTTTGGGATTGACATTGAACGACTACTCCTGAGGGTTCATGAGTAATTCTAACTGCAGAGTCTGTCTTATTAACATGTTGACCCCCAGCTCCGCTAGCTCTATAGGTATCTATTCTTAAATCTGATGTATTAACTTCTATTTCTATGTCCTCATCCACTTCTGGAGATATAAATACAGAAGCAAAAGAAGTATGCCTTCTATTTCCTGAGTCAAAGGGAGATTTACGAACCAATCTATGTACTCCTGTTTCTGTTCTAAGCCATCCGTAAGCATAATCACCAGAGAATTTGATTGTAGAACTTTTTATGCCAGCAACATCACCAGGTGATAATTCAATAACCTCTGTCTCGAAACCCTTAGCCTCCCCCCACTTAAGATACATCCTCATGATCATCTCTGCCCAATCTTGCGCTTCTGTGCCGCCTGAACCTGATTGAATGTCCAAATAGGCATTACTGGGGTCCATTTCATTAGAAAACATTCGTCTAAACTCAAGTTCACTAAGAGACTTTTCATTTTTAATAACTTCTTCTGAAATCTCTTTTAAAGAACTTTCATCGTTTTCTTGAGACAAAATTTCAAAAAGCTCTAAGGAATCTTTAATTGCAGAAGATAAATCATTAAAACTAGATAACTCTTTTTCTAGCCTTACCTTTTCTTTATTTATACTTTGAGCTTTTTCTTGATCTTCCCATAGATCAGGGTTGCTTAGCTCTTTTAAGAGCTCATTAAATCTTAACTCTTTATTTTCAACATCAAAGATACCCCCTTAAAGCATCAATTCTTTCATTTTGATCTTTTAAGGATTCGTTGATGGAGCTGACTTCTATCATTAGGCTATATTGGACATTATGTAGCTCTTAATGTCATCTATATCATTTTTAACAATTCTAAAATCTTCTTGTTTATCGAAAATATCTTTTATCTGACTAGGCACTGGCACTTCTTCTTTAGGTACCAAATCATCTAGGGCATCTCTAAATTTAACAGGATGTGCCGTTGCCATAGAAACAACAGGTTCATCTGGGTCTGCAAGTATATTTGCTGCTCTAGTTGCAGTGGCTGTATGCGTATCCATTAAATATTTATTACTAGATATATTTCTACTGATTTCTTCCAAAATTTCTTCATCACTACTTGGAATGCTATTGAAGAATGCTTGAGATTTCTTTCTTTGATCATTAGATAAAGAAATGCTACTGATTGGAAAATTTTCCATCATGTTTCTTACTTTTTCTGATTTACCTTTATTTAAGTCGTAGAGTAATCTCTCGAAATTGCTAGCTACGGAAATGTCCATACTAGGAGCTATGGTGCTTTTCACTTCTCCTTTAGAGTATTCATTTTTTAGAAACAGCCTATGAAGTACGTCATTGCTGTTGGTGGCTATAAAAAGTTTTTTTATAGGTAAATTTCTTTGCTTTGCAAACCACCCTGCGTAAGCATGGCCAAAATTTCCAGAAGGAATAGAAAAAGTAAGATCTTTTTTTAATTCTTCCAGCTTTAAAAAAGTCCAAAAATAATAGACTGATTGGGTCATGCATCTAACCCAGTTAATTGAATTAGCTGCAATAAATTTAGTGGGGTTATTCAATATCTCATCATCTAAGAACATTTGTTTAACCAAGGATTGGCAGTCATCAAAATCGCCCTCTACTGCTATAGCATGAATATTCTTACTTCCTGAAGTTGTCATTTGCTTTCTTTGTATATCGGTAACCTTTCCATGTGGAAATAAAATAAAAACATCTACATCAGAAT
>CACOMS010000034.1 GCA_902628375.1 uncultured SAR86 cluster bacterium
TACCAGGAACTGTATAAAATCTCCAATCTTGTTTTCCAGTATTTACATCATATGCTGTGATATATCCTCTTACTCCAAGCTCAGCACCTCCATTTCCAATAATCACTTTATCTTTAATGATTCTTGGAGCTCCTGTGATTGTATAAGGTCTGCTTTTATCTATAGTAAGTTGTTCCCAAATAACACTGCCATCTTTGGCATCTAATGAAATAAGTCTACCGTCAATTGTTCCTAAAAAGACTTTTCCTTCCCAAACTGAAACGCCTCTATTAACTACATCACAGCAAGCGTTATATCCCCATTCTTTTGGAACCATTGGGTCGTATTTCCAAATTAGTTCACCAGTCACAGCATTAAGTGCGTACACAACACTCCAGGCAGAAGTTGTGAACATAACTCCGTCTAAAACTATAGGAGATGCTTCGTGACCTCTATTTGTATCTGTATCAAAGTACCAAGCTATGCCTAGTTCCTTAACGTTTCCATCATTTATTGAATTTAAAGGACTAAATCTTTGTTCATCATATGTTCTGGCATGGGCCAACCAGTTTTGGGGTTCTTGATCTGCTTTTATTATTCTTTCTTCATTGATATCAAATTCATTTGAGCAAGAAAATAACAATACAGATAGGCAAATAAGTGAATATTTCTTCAATTTCATAAATTTTTCTCCCACAGAGTTCTATCAACTCTAAATAGTTGAGAGCTTAAAGACAAGATAAATTTTTTAAGAGGAAATTTGTGTTTTTCTTGATTTAAATAAACGCTTTCTGAAATTTCTAACCACTTCAGGCAGAACCAAAGCGCAAGGGGTAACAACCAAGGTTAGTATTGTTCCGACGGCTAATCCAACTACCAGAGCCCCAGCCATTTGTTCCCAATAACTGGAGATAAATGAACCAGCTTGAACAGTTCTTGCTATCAAATCCAGACTAAATCCTAAAGCAATTGGTAACAGTCCGCATATTGTCGTAAATGAAGTAAGGAAAACAGGTCTTAGTCTTAATACGGCTGTTCGTAGAGCCAATTCTTTAGAAGAAGAATTTGGATTGTTCTTTTTCAGTACATTAAAAGTATCAATAAGCACTATATTATTATTTACAACGATTCCAGATAAAGCTATGAAGGCTATACCTGTTTGCATTGTACTAATAGGTCTTCCGAAGATAATTAAGCTCAAGAACACACCTCCAAAAGAGAGGAGTATTGCCGACATGATCACGGAGGCTTGGTAAAAACTATTAAATTGAGTAACCATTACAATACCCATAAGAAATAACGTCAAAATGAAGGCATTTACAAGATAAGTAAGAGCTTCTGCGTTATATTTAGCAAAACCATCAAAATCAAAACTTATAGCTGAACTGAAATTTTGATCTTCTATCCACGAATATAATTTACTCATTTCTTCAGAAGTGACGCTTCCTGGAACTTTCTCGCCTGTTATTTGATAGGAACGCTTGCCATCTTTTCTATTAATTGTTGTCGTTTCTGGAACGGGTTTAGAGTCTACAAAGCTGCTGACAGGGACCTGACCTCTAAAAGTATTAACTGTTAGTCTATCTAGTTGATCTATTGTTCTCTCAGATTTTGGAAATCTAACTCTAATATCTATTTCTCTTTCTGAATCCAAAGGTCTATATTCACCTACTTTGATACCATTTGTTACCATTTGCACTGCTGCACCAACATCATTTATACCAGCTCCAAATTGAGCTGCTCTAGTTTTATCTATATCTAATTTCCACTCAATCCCTCTTTTTGGAAGAGTATTTTGAATATTTTTAAATCCACTAAGTTCTTCTTGTATATATTTTGTTACTTTTTCAGTGGTCTGCCTTAACAAAATAGGATTTTCACTAAGAATAGAGAAATTAAGATCTTTCCCTATTGGTGGACCCTGTTGTTGCTCTTCAACTCTGACAATTATTCCTGAATGGTCTTTTGTTAGGGCTTCAATATCTGATGTTATTTCATATCCATCTTTACCAGAAAATCTTTCATCTTTATCAAAATAATCTAAAGAAATCTTTGATATCAGATCTGGGTTGTCTAAATCTCTTCTTCCAGTACCTGTTCTGAAATAAAAGGTTTCGACTTCTTCAACACCTAGTATTTCCTTCTCAACTTTATTTGTTATTTCATAGACCTCATCTACTGAAAAGTTTCCTCTGGCAGAAATGTTCACATTTGTGAATTGTGGAGGTACATCAGGGAAATAAACTAAACCCTTACCGTGGTTTGGCCATAAAACTGCAGTAATGAAATAGATCGTGGTAACAATGATAAAAATAATCTGAAAAGGATGATCCAAAAAATTGTTAATCTTTTTAGCATACCAACCTGTGAAGGCAGGCAACGAGAGAGGGTTATCACTTTCTAGTCTTCTAACGTTTTCTATTTGCTCCTCCGACCCTTTAGCTAGGCCTCCAAAAAGAGATCCAAGAATAGGAGCAAAAATTAAAGAGTAGAGAAGTGAGCCTAATAAGACATAAAAAACAGTCATAGGCATTTCTCTTATAAACTCACCCATTCCTCCCCAAAACATTAAAGGAAGGAAAGCTATCAAAGTAGTAATAGTTGAAGTAAGAACAGGTAAAAACATTCTACTTGCAGCAGTAGCATAGGCTTCTGACCTTGGCATTCCTTCAGCTAACTTTCGATCAGCATATTCAGTTACAACTATGGATCCATCAATAGTCATACCCATTGCAATTAACATACCAAACATAACCATGAGGTTAAACTCTCCTCCAGTAGCCATCATTATTAGAAGGGAGAAAAGATAAGAAAAAGGAATTGCCATTCCGACTAACATGGAGGTTCTGAAACCTAAAGCAGCCAGAACTACAATCATCACAATAACTACAGCTGTTAAAACATTACCTTGAGTTTCAGCAATCATATCGAGTGCCCAATCTGAGTTATCTCTTGAATAGACTACTTCTACCCCCAAAGGAAAGTTTTTTTGTTCTTCAGCTACTAAATCTTTGATCTCTTGGATGGTATCTATGATATTTGTACCTTGCCTCTTGATGATTTCCATTGAAACAGCAGGCTTACCATTTATTTTTGTATAACCAGCTCTATCTTTATAGGTTCTTCTAATTTCTGCTACATCCGTTAAGGTTACAACGGCTGATCCTGAAACTTTCACCGGTATATTGTTGATGTCATCTATGGAAGCAAACACACTTGGTATGTTGATTGAGAATCTTCCTTTGCCAGTATCTTGAGCCCCTGCAGGGATAATAGTATTGCTATTGGATATAGCTTGATAAAGATCTCCCATAGATATGTTGTAGTACTCTAAATCACTTTTTTGTACTACTGCTTCTAATAATTCCTCTGGTACACCATTCAGATCAACTTCCAATACATTTGGTATGGTTTCTATATCATCTCTTAAGTCTTCTGCTAATTTACGTAGTACTCTTTCGGAAGTTGTATTGCTGATTAAGCTTATTCCGAGTATAGGTTCATCACTTGAAGTAAATTCAATTACACTTGGCTCTCTAGCATCAGCGGGTAGTTCATTTCTTGTTTCATCTACTTTAACTCTCACATCATAAAGAGCTTTTTCCATGTCCCATTCTTGATCAAATATGACTTGTATGAAGGTATAGCCAGTAGTTGAGGTACTTCTTATAAAATCTACTCCCTCTATGGGTCTTAATGCTGCTTCTAAGGGCTTAGCTAAAAGCCTTTCAGAGTCTTGAGGTGATACTCCTTCGTAAACAACAGAAACTCCGACACCTGGAAAAGTCACACTTGGCTCAGTAGCCTTTGGGAGGGTAACCATTGCATAGATACCAGTAATGAAAAGTAAAACTAGAATGCTTAAAGCTGTCCTAGATTTTCTGACGGCACCTAGTATAAAGTTCTTCATGCCTCAGGCTGAGGTTCTGCTGACTCTATGACATTCACCGTTTGTCCTTGGTAAACATACTCCTGGCCTATGGTAATAATTTTTGTAACCTCAGGTAGTCCGGATATCCAAATTCCTTCTGTTGTATCTTCCAGAATTTCTATTCTTGAAAATCCAACTTGGTTTGTTTCATCAACTGTTCTTACTCCTAATTCTCCAGAGTCTCCTAACATTAAGATAGAAGGTGAAATTCTATGCGCTAATAACTCTTTACCGCTTATTTCTATTTGTGCAGAAACTCCATCTCTTATTTTTCTATCTTTGTTATCAACTTTTATTTCTACTCTAAAGGTTCTAGAAGAAGGATTAGAAGAAGTACTAACAAAAGAGACAGTACCTTCTATTTGATCTCCAGTTATAAGTTTTGCTGTCGCTTTAGAACCAACTTTAACTAGAGTTATCTCTTTTTCAGCGACTTCTCCTACTAACATCATTGGATCAGGATCAATTATGGTTCCGCATACTCCACCAGTATTTAAATAATCACCCACTTCTACATCAAAAGTTTCTAAGTAACCATCAAAGGGAGCTAAAACTTTAGGATAAGCAGTTCTACTAGCAGCATAAAGCTGACAAATAAGCTGATCTTTCTTAACAAATTGTCCTTGTTTTACTGGAATTGAAATTACCTTTCCACTCGCTTCTGCTCTTACTTTTACTAATTTATCTGCCTCAGTGAAGCCACTTACTCGTATTTTTTTTGCATGCATAGATGCTTCGCTATTTAGAACAGTTACCGAAGAA
>CACOMS010000035.1 GCA_902628375.1 uncultured SAR86 cluster bacterium
ACACATAGCACCAAATTTCATTCTCTCAGCGAAAGCTCCTACCACTAAAGCAGGTGTAATAATTGCAAAAGTCATCTGAAAGATTACAAATAGAGAATGAGGCATAGTAGTATCTGGAGCTAAAGTTTCTCTACCTAAACCCGTTAAGAAGAGAGCGCTTGTACCTCCTATGAATGCATTTCCTTCAGTAAAAGCAAGACTGTAACCATAAACTACCCAGGCTACAGAGACTATGCATGCAATAGCAAAACATTGCATTAAAACAGATATCGCATTTTTACTTCTTACTAAACCTGCATAAAAAAGTGATAACCCTGGTAGGGTCATAAATAAAACTAGGGCTGTTGAAGTTAATATCCATGCTGTATCTCCAGAGTCTAATTCGCTAGCTGTAGCTGCTGTAGCAAAAAGAGACAGTAAAGGAATTAAAAAGAGTTTAGATTTCATAATTTGTACCTTAATTTAAAGTTATATAGCATCCTCATCTAATTCGCCTGTCCTTATGCGAACTACCTGATCTAATGAAGAAACAAAGATTTTTCCATCTCCTATCTTTCCTGTATTGGCAACCTTAGTAATTGCTTCTATTACAGAATCAGCTTCTTCATCTTTTACTGCTACTTCAATTTTTGTTTTAGGTAAAAAATCTACTGTATATTCGGATCCTCTATAGAGTTCAGTATGTCCTTTTTGTCTTCCAAAACCTTTAACTTCGGTTATTGTTAGGCCCATAATGCCTACTTCTGACAAAGAATCTCTGATTTCATCTAATTTAAAAGGTTTAACGATAGCTGTTATTAATTTCATAATTTTTCCTCAATTAACTTATAACAATTATTACATCTCCCCCACAAGGCGTCAGTAATTTTTACCTACATCCCTTATAAGCAATTTCTATGCCAATTAAAATGCACCTTAAGATAACTTTTATGTCCTAATAAAGTGCAATAAATTATGAGTTATGCTCTTTTAAGGTGCTAAATTTTTATAACAGTTCTCTATTAGGGCAATAAAAAGAGGCCTTTATGGCCTCTTTTTATTTACTGAGTGATATTACGTGTCTGTATTTCTGAATTCATAAACATCAAAAACAAAATTTTCATCTCCAGAGCACTCAGGTTGGGGTCCTGAAGGAGCAGGAAGTGTCTGAACAAAAGCAATAGCTTCTTGTCTAACCTCCTCGCTATCCCAATATCCTCTTAACGCATAATCATATTCCCCCGTTGAGGACCCTTCTATCGGAGTGTCAAATGTTGGAACTAATAGGGCCAACCAGTAAGAACTATTCGCTCCATAATCACTGTTTAAAGAATCAATAAACTGCCCAGTTTGCTGAGCCTGTGTTACTAAATCTCCTTCGCTAAAGTCATCTGTATATGTGCAGAAATTGTAACTAGCAACTCCTCTTTCTGGAGTTGGATCTGCTACTTCATTTATCCAAGGTAGATATGCATTAAAGGCATAAACTCCTTCCACTCCATTTGTAGAGGCTCCACAAGAAACTATAGGGGCAACCTGTTCCGTCCATCCTTCGCCAGGTCCTGCTACCCATTCTGACCAGGCTTTATCTCTAACCTCTTCAGAATCCCAAGCAATAGCCCATAGAAAATCATAAAGATCATTTTCCATTCTTGGAGCTAATCCAGCAGATATTTCTACTGGAGTTTCTAACGAATCTTGTAATGCATTCCATTCCTGGATCATCGCCATAAATCCTTCATTGGTATAGTCTGGCCCTAGATCACAGAATATGTATTCAACATATTTGGTATCTTGAGCAGAACTTGCTAAATCTGGTTCTTTTTCACCAGAACAACTAACTAAAATTGTTAGTGTTAATATACTTAGGATATTAATCTTTAGAATATTCATTTTATCTCCTTTATTTTTAAACCTTTAAATTAAAACAGGGATGTAATATAACACCCCTGTTTAATTTGCCTAACTATAATGGTTATTCGGCATCCGCGTAAGACTCTACTCCAATCTCGGCTTGATCCAATCCTGCTATTTCATCTGCTTCAGAAGCTCTAATTCCTACAGCTTTATCTAAAGCGTATAAAACTAAACCGCTGACTATAAAAGTCCATACAAAGATAGTTAAAGCTCCTATGACTTGGGATGACAGAGCAACGTCTGTAGACAGACAAACGGCTACAATACCCCATATTCCTACAACTCCATGAGCTGATATTGCTCCAACTGGATCGTCTATCTTAAATTTTTTGTCTAGGTAAGTGACTGAAAAGAAAACAATAACTCCACCTATAGCTCCAATTAAAGTTGCTAAGCCGCCAGTAGGTGTATCTGGTGCAGCTGTTATAGAGACTAAACCGGCTATTGCGCCATTGATTGCCATAGTTACATCAACTTTTCCAGTAACGAGTCTAGCAGCTGCCATGGCTCCAAGAACACCTCCGGCTGCAGAGGCGTTTGTATTTAAGAATACTTGCCCTACAGCTATAGCATCACTGGCTGTATTTACAGCAAGCTGAGATCCTCCATTAAAGCCAAACCAACCTAGCCAAAGAATCAAAGCACCTAGCCCTGCTATAGGTATGTTTGATCCTGGAATTGCTAGTGAAGATCCATCTTCCGCATACTTCCCTGTCCTAGGTCCTAATATTAATACAGCAGCTAAAGCAGCAGCAGCGCCACATAAGTGAACTACTCCTGATCCAGCAAAATCTGCATAACCTAGTGCATCTAAAAAGCCTCCTCCCCACTTCCAATAACCTTGAACTGGATAGATAAAACCAGTTAATACTATTGCAAAGAAGAAGAAAGGCATTAATTTCATTCTTTCTGCTACTGCTCCTGAAACAATGGACATAGCAGTAGCTACAAATACAACCTGGAAAAAGAAATCTGAAGCTTCAGAATAAGAACCGTAGCTCATATCTTGTGATCCCATTCCTAAACCCAGAGTTGATCCAAATCCAGGAATCAAAGAGCTGATGGCGCTATCTCCTGGATACATTATGTAAAAACCACAGACCAAATACATAACACAGGCTATTGAGAATAAACCAAAATTCTTAGTGACTATGGTTGATGCATTCTTTCTTCTTACTAAACCTGCTTCTAACATTGTGAAGCCTGCTGCCATCCACATGACCAAAGCTCCACTCATTAAAAGATAAAAAGTATTTAGTGCAAATTCTAATTCACTCATATTTTTCCTCCTTAAAAAATAACTTAGAGTTAAAGTGCGTCTAAGAATAAATAAGCAACTTTAATGCCAAATAGAAATCTTACAATGCAATAGATTTATGCATTGAAAAAGTGCAAAGGTTAACTCCAATGAACTAAATTAAAGCCCTAACTTAAGAGTATTTGCAGAGGGCTATCTAAATCATTTAGGATTCTATCAACCGCTCCCCTATTTTCTTCATAGACTAGTCTCGAGGCCTTTTTTCTTTTATTCAGTTCCCTTTTATCTGATATTAGTTTACTAAATATTTCTTGAATATCTTTAGGCCCTTTTACTATCTCTAGAGCTCCTTGATTCTTTAGTTTTTTAGCTATCTCCTCAAAATTTCTAAGGTTAGGTCCTGAGATTATAGGCAAACTTAATGCCGCTGGTTCAAGTAAGTTCTGGCCTCCATGATTGATAAGGCTACCTCCAACAAAAGCAACATCAGATAAAGAATAGAGAAAATTTAATTCTCCCATAGTGTCGCCCAGCAATACATCTGTGTCATTTTGTACCTCTTCCTTGATGGACCTTACTGAAATACTTAAGTTGTAAGATCTTATTATTTGTTTAACTCTATTAAATCTCTCAGGATGTCGTGGGACCAGGATTAATAAAGGGTTATCTAATTCTTGTTTTATCTTTATAAAACCATCCAACAGAGCTTCTTCTTCTCCCTCATGCGTACTAGCTCCAATCAGCGTGGGTCTCATTTTTTCATTTATTGACCACCCTTCCTTTATAGAATTAGAGATTTCCAAGAATTGGTCGGGGATTTCTTGATCAAATTTTAAATTACCACATAAATTTATTTTCTTTCTGGGAACTAACTGTCTAAATCTTTTTTGATCAGTTTTATATTGAGCAATGATTAAATCTAAATCTGAAATAGATTCAGATATAACATCTTTAAATCTAAGATATTTTTTAAGAGATCTTTCAGAAAGCCTAGCATTAACCAAAGAAACAAAAATGTCTTTTTTCTTACACATTGCTATAAGGTTTGGCCATATTTCCGTCTCCAATAGGATCAAAGCCCTTGGATTCCATATC
>CACOMS010000036.1 GCA_902628375.1 uncultured SAR86 cluster bacterium
ATAAGTAATCTCTAAGTTTCATTTAGTCTCCAATTTTTTAGATAATAAACTTAGATTAAAAAAAGATTGTTACAATTTTGTTTCAAACTAGAAACAATTATGTAGTTTGTTTCTAAACAATATTTAATGTAAACCAGAAAATAGTACCGTTTGGATGAGCCTGTTCGTTGCCTACAGAACCGTCCATGAGATGTACTAAATTTTTAACTATAGATAAACCAAGTCCAGTTCCACTGTTTTCAAGAACTTCCTTTTCCTGAACTCTGTAAAACCTTTCAAAAACTCTTTTTCTTTCTGCAGGAGGTATGCCCTGCCCTTTGTCTTCAATTTCAAATCTCATCTTTTGACCTACTGGCTTAGCACTTATTGATAGAGTATTAGAATTATCGGTAGTGCCGTACTTTATTCCGTTTTCAATTAAGTTAGTCATGACTTGTTCAAAAGCCTGAATGTCGCACATGACCATTAAATCTTCATTAATTGTTACCTGTATGTCTATTGCAGGATTTGCTTCTTTTAAGTTAGAAACCACATTACTAATAATGGGTGTGACATTAGTTGATCGAATATCTAGTGTGTATTCACCTGATTCAAGAGTAGATAAATTTAAGATATCCGATAATAAACGAGTTAATTTTTCTGAATTCCTAAGAATAGCAGTTGAGAATTTTTTAGCTGCCTCTTCGTCTTCTAGAGCTCCGTCAATTAAAGACTCTGAGTTTGCTCTTATTACTGACACAGGCGTTCTTAATTCATGAGATAAGTTGGTGATGAAATCTCTTCTAACGTTTTCTAATCTATTAGATCGAGTTGTATCCATCATGACAATTTGCGTCTCCTGGTTTTCTTCATCATAAGTAGCACTAACTAAAAAATTCTTATCACCTGCATGAGTTCCGCTTATTTCTTCAACTTGATTTGTTGACTCTTTTGCTTGTTTGATAAGATTAATTAAATCTACACTTTTTATAACCTCTACCGCTTTACTTCCAATGGTATTTTCAGAGAGTCCTAGATAACTCATGCTGGATTCATTAAGTTCTAATAAACAGTCATTTTCATCTATGACTATTAAACCCACTCCAACCGAGTTTAAAACTCCAGATAAATCTCTTGCCGAGCTATTATTAGTGGGTTCTGGCTGTTGAGAAGATGTTTCTTTCTTTTTAAAAAAATCTAGGAAACTCATGTATCCGAATTATAGTTTAATCGATATCCAATTGATCGAACTGTTTCGATTAAATTTCCAAAAGATCCTATTTTAGATCTAAGTCTTTTTATGTGTGTGTCAACGGTTCTTGTGGTTACGTCGCTAGAATATCCCCAAATTTGTTCTAGTAAATAGTCTCTTGTTTGAACGCGGCCATTATGTCTGGCTAAATGCACTAATAAATCAAATTCTTTTGCCGTTAATGAAACTTCATTAGTTTCTAGAAATACTCTATGCGCGGCTAAATCAATATTTAAATCACCTAATATAATATTCTTATCTGATTCTACGGGTACATTTCTCTTGAGTAACGCAGCTACTCTGAGAGTTAATTCTCTGAGACTGAAAGGTTTTACTAGATAATCATCAGCCCCTAGTTCAAATCCAAGTATACGGTCTACCTCTTCTCCTTTAGCAGTTAACATCAATATAGGTGTATTTTTACTCACAGGGTTGCTTCTTATTTCCTTGCAAACGTCTAAACCAGAAATATCAGGTAGCATTAAATCTAAAATGACTAGATCTGGATTATTCTTACCTGTAGCAAGACTTATTGCTTTATTACCTTCTAAGGACATGGAAACTTTATAACCTGCGTTCTTGAAGTTATATTCAAGGGTATCCGATAGATCTTTTTCATCTTCAACAATAAGGATATGTTTGCTCATTAGTTACATTATCCAATAATTATGATCTATTTTTATGACAATCAAGTTACAAAAATATTTGTAGATGTATTTTAAAGCTTAATATGATTAAAGTATTTAAAGAATTTAACTTAAAATATATTGGAAAATAAAATGAGAGCCATAAAAGAAAATTCTTGTTTAGGTGCTTCTATAGAGGGCATAGATCTTACGAAACCTCTGTCTGATAAAGAAGTTAGCTTTATTTCTAACTCACTTGCTGAATATGAAGTAATCTTTTTTAAAAATCAAAGAATAGAGCCAAGTGAGCACAGGGAATTTGCTCTAAATTTTGGTAGTTTACAAACACACCCAGCTTATCCAACAGTGGATGGTTATCCCGAAATAACCATATTAGAAAATGATCGTGATAATCCTTCAAAAATAGAAGAATGGCATACCGATATGACCTTTAGAGAAATTCCACCTCTAGGAAGTATTTTAATTGGAAGAATCGTTCCTCCTAAAGTAGGAGCTACTTTATTTGGAAGCCTTTCTAAGGCATATGAATCTTTACCAGAAAAAATGAAACTTAAACTTGGGTCTTTATCTGCTGTTCATAGTTTTGAATATGGCTTTAAAGAAAGTTTAGCTGAACCTGGAGGCAGAGAAAGATTAAAACAAGCTTTAATAGATAATCCTCCAGTTACTCACCCGGTTATAAGAACTCATCCAATTACTGGCAGAAAAAGTATTTTTGTTAATAAACTTTTTACCAGTCATATTAATGAGATTAACGAAGAAGAATCAAAAGAAATATTAAGCTTTCTTTTTGAACATATCAAAAAAGATGAATTTTTAATGAAATTTGAATGGGAGAAGGACTTTATTGCGTTTTGGGATAATCGATCTATTCTTCATAAACCTGATAATGATTATTGGCCTCAACATCGAAAAATGGAAAGAATTACTATAGATGATACTCTGAGGCCGAGTTAAAGATTAGATTCAAAAAAGTTTAGCCACATAATCGCTCCTTCCTTGTTATCAGAAAGATCATTACTAAGAGTATTAAGGGCATATTCATATTTTTCTTTACCCAATAGCTCTTTTCTAGTTGAAGCTACATCTGCTGCATATTTAGGCGTAAATTCCGGATGCCCTTGTATTGAGAGAATATGATTGTCGACTGTAAAGAACGCGTTAGGTACTGTTTCTGTGCTTGCAATTAACAAAGCATTTTCTGGTAATTGTGTAACTTGATCTTGATGAGAATGTATAAGTCTTAGATTTTCAGGGAGATTAAAATTTAAATTTCTTTGTAGATACTTATATTTGTGTGTGCCTACAGTCCAACCTACTTTCTCAACCTTGCCTCCTAAAGCCTGAGCTATAAGTTGATGTCCAAAGCACACTCCAATTAATGATTTTTGTTTCTCATGGAGAAGTTGTATAAAATTTTCTAATTCTCTAATCCAAGGGAGATTATCATACGTACTAACCTTACTTCCTGTAATGATATAACCGTCACATTTGTTAATGTCATCTGGATATTCGCCCTTTTCAATGTCGTAAATTTCTAAAGATACTTTATTGTTTAGCTTAGGTAATAGATTTAAATAAAAAGAATCTTGATCTCCATGCTTAGGTATTAATTTATCTATTACATGATCTGTGAGTAAGATACCTATTTTCATTACATTCTCATTTAAGAAAACATGACTATAAACTAATAGACTGATATTCTTTAATTTTTGGAGGAAAAAATGACTAAAGAATACGAATTTTTAAAAACAGATACTGAAGGACACATCCTTATAGTAACTATCAATAGACCTGATGTTATGAATTCACTTCATCCACCATCACATCAGGAATTTCATGAAGTATGGGAAGAATTTAATAATAATGAAGATCTTTGGATTGCAATAATCACCGGAGAAGGAGATCGTGCTTTTTCAGCAGGGAATGATCTAAAATACCAAGCTTCAGGAGGTGATAGATCTGGAATGCCTGCAACCGGTTTTGCAGGTTTAACAAATAGATTTGATCTAAATAAACCAGTTATAGCAGCAGTTAATGGAGTTGCAATGGGCGGAGGTATGGAAATTGCTTTAGCGTGTGACTTAATT
>CACOMS010000037.1 GCA_902628375.1 uncultured SAR86 cluster bacterium
ATTTCTAATCAAATTTAATTCATTTAAATTGTTTTGCTTAAGTGTGTTTCCTGTCTCGACAAGGTCAACAATAACATCGGATAAGTTTGTCTCTGGTGCTATCTCATGAGATCCTAAAAGTTCAATTATTTCAGGTTGTATTCCTATAGATTCAAAATAAGTTTTTGCTGTACTAACATATCTTGTTGCCACTCTTAGTTTAGACCTTCTTAGTATATTCTCATCTTTTCCAGCTACTGAAAGTCTGCATTTTCCTATATTTAAATCATTTAACTCTGCAAACTCATAGCCTTCTCTCTCCAATAAAATATCTTTTCCTACAATTCCTAGTTGAGCAACTCCTGAATGAACAAAAGCAGGTATATCCCAACCTCTAACCAATAAAAATTTTACTTCTGGTGTTTTAGAGTTTAATAGAATTTTTCTAGATTCAATTTCTGATTCATTTATTGAATAAGTTGTATCCTTGAGAGTAGTATTCAACTCCTCAAATACTCTTCCCTTAGATATAGCAACTATGAGCTTATTACCCTCTTCCATGTGACTAAGAAATCCTTTCTATATCAGAACCCAAAAAGTTAAGCTTTTCTTCTATTCGTTCGTATCCTCTATCTAAGTGATAGACGCGATCAATGATGGTTTCTCCTTCTGCGACTAACCCGGCTAAAACAAGGCTTGCTGAAGCCCTCAGATCGGTAGCCATTACAGGGGCGCCCTTCAAGGTTTTTCCCCCTTCTATATAGGCTGTATTCCCTTGTAACTTTATAGATCCGCCCATTCTTGCTATTTCTTGAACATGCATAAACCTATTCTCAAAAACTGTTTCTGTCACTGTAGAATTTCCTTCTGCTATAGCATTTAATGCAACAAATTGAGCTTGCATGTCAGTAGGAAATGAAGGGAAAGGTCCAGTAGTTAAACTTGTAGAAACTGGTCTTTTATTCATTTTAAGACTTATCCAGTCATCTCCAACCTGAATATTTGCCCCAGATTGTTTTAATTTAGATATTATTGAATCAAGTGCAGAAGGAACAGTTCCTTTTATTTTTATGTTCCCTCCAGTCATTGTCGCAGCTGTTAAATATGTGGCTGTCTCAACTCTATCAGGCATAACATTATATTCACATCCTGTAAGTTTTTTGACGCCTTCTATAACAATCTTGTCTGATCCTGCACCTTCTATGATTGCACCCATTTCAATGAGGCAATTAGCTAAATCAACTACTTCAGGCTCTCTTGCAGCATTTCTTATAACAGAAGTTCCTTCGGCAAGAGTTGCAGCCATCATTATGTTTTCTGTAGCAGTTACACTTACTGGATCTAGATAAATATCAGCTGCCTTTAAACTATCTTTTGTGCTCGCTTTAATATATCCATCTTCAATGACTACTTCAGCTCCCATTCTTTTCATAGCATCTATATGAAGGTTTACTGGTCTACTGCCTATAGCACAGCCTCCAGGTAAAGCTACATCAGCTTGTTTAAATTTCGAAAGCAAAGGCCCTAACACCAGAATAGAGGCCCTCATTGTTTTAACTAATTCGTACCTGGCATTTAGGTTTTTAATTTGAGAAGAATCGATTAAAACTTCCATGTCGTCGTTTAGAGCTACATCTACTCCCATAGACCCAAATAATTCAATCATGGTTGTTACGTCTTTTAAATGAGGCAAATTACCTATTCTCATGGAAGAATCAGCTAATAAAGACGCAGCCAAAATTGGTAAAGCTGAGTTCTTTGCACCTGAAGCATAAATCTCTCCAGATAATTCTCTACCTCCCTTGATTAATAATTTATCCATAGATTTCTAAAGTGCAGCCACCCATTCTTCGATCACCAGATCTATGTCTGCATTTCTTTTTATTGATAAGGAATAAAACTGATTTCTAAAAGTAAGACCTAAGTTAACACCATTAACGACTATATTTATAATTTTCCACTCCCCTTCTTTATTTCTATACATATCATAAGTAGCTGGATAGACTTTAGTATCAGTTATTATTTCCACTTCTACTTTAGATCTATTGGGCTTTTTCGAATCTTCTTTTTTAGGTAAAACCCTAATTTCTTCGTCTTTAAATTCTACAAAAGTATCTGTAAAGACACCAACTAATTTCTTTGACTCATCTATAACAACCAGGATTCCTAATCCTTTTTCAGTCATCGTTATCAATGAATTAGCTAAGTTTTCATCTTGGTTTACTGAAGGAAATTTTTCTTTTGAGTGCATGATATCCTTAACTTTTAACAAAAGCCTCTTACCTAATTTTCCTCCAGGATGAGATTTAGCAAAATCATCTGAAGTGAATCCTCTTGCTTCTAAAATTGCAATTGCAATTGCATCTCCTAAAGCTAATGAGGCAGTTGTGCTTGTAGTAGGAGCTAAATTATTTGGACAAGCTTCTTCCACTACGTCAGTTGATAAATTAAATAGAGATTCTTTAGCAATCTTTGAGGTTTTAGATCCGGTTATAGATAATATTTGGCAACCGATATCCTTTAATGAGGGCAGAATATCAATTACTTCCTGTGACTCTCCTGAATGAGAAAAGATAATTACAGAATCTTCCGATGTTATAGAACCGAGATCTCCATGTAATGCTTCTGCTGCATTAATAAAGAAAGAAGATGATCCTGTACTAGAAAGGGTAGCAGAAACTTTATTAGCAATATGACCAGATTTACCAACACCTAGTGTTATGACTCTGCCTTTACAATTCATAAGAGCATCACAGAAATTATCAAAACTTTCGTCAAGGTTTGCAATTAACTGCTCAATGCCTTCAGATTCAATCTTTAGAGTTCTTTTAGCAGAATTTAAAAAAGAGTTTTTCATGATTATTCAAACACTAACATTAGAGAGTATAAATAGGTAGAAAAGAAGAGCACACATAAAGAAATATTTGCAGATCTACTTAGGACTTTATTTTTAGTAATTTTAAGGTAAGTAATAAAAATCAAACTTATAAACAATAATAAAACTAATAAATGAATCCACTTATCATAGACCCAAGTATTCATCATAAGTTCCTCTCTGCCTAGCAGGCCAGGAATAGCAAGAACAAATAACCCATTGAAAATATTAGAACCAATTAAAGCACCAGCTACAGCTTCATATCTTCCTTTCAATGCTAAGGCTATGGAAGCAGCTATTTCTGGAAGGCTGGTTCCTATGGCCAAGATCGTAAAACCTATAAATAATTCTCCAACTCCAAAATTAGAAAGAATTTGTAACGCTCCTTCAGTAATTAACCATGCAGCAAAAATTAAAGAAATTATGGAAAGGACTAGCTTGAATATGGCCCAGTTGTCATTCTCAATTGAATCTTCTGACTCAAATTCTTCGTTAGATTTATACCATGAAAGGATTGTGCTTATGAGTAATGTAAACAATATGATTGAAGATACAAAATAAAATGGTCTATAAGACAGGATTGCCCAGACTACTATTGTGGATATTAGCAGAAGAAAAAGATTGAGATTAGACACATTGGACCTAAAATTTATGTTTCTTAAGGTTAAAACTAGAAGAGTTAATCCAAAAACTAACGCAATATTTGTTACATTCGACCCAACTACATTGCCAATAATCATTCCTCCCTTATTTTCTACTGCAGCAAATAGGGTGGTTAGCATCTCAGGAGCAGAAGTACCAAATGCTATTACCGTAGATCCTATAAAAAAAGGCGAG
>CACOMS010000038.1 GCA_902628375.1 uncultured SAR86 cluster bacterium
TTTGTATCACCACTTTTTGGATCTAATTTGTAAATGGAAGGGGGTGTAATGTAATTGGTAAAGGTAAAGTAAAGTTCTTGATCATTTCTTTACCTGAAATTGCACCCGAAGAACCTATTCCTGGCAGTTTAATCTCTCTTATTAATTTACCGTCAAAATTGTATTGAAAGACAGTCGAATTAGCATCAATCATATATTCAGCAAAAATAAAACCTGCACCAGTACTTGGACTCAGAACATTTTCTGTTTCCGGTATAAGATCTATCCAATTTTCTTCTGTGGGTTTATTTGCATTAACTTTTACAATCTTTTGATTAGGTGCTCCTCTATTTGTAGATAAATACAATGTGGAGCCGATATTATTTAATAGATAAGTATCACTGCTCATGTCGCTAAGAATTTGAACCAATTCTTTATCATCGGATTCAAGTTCAATTAGATATAAATCATTACCAGAAGTAGAGTTGGCTCCCTGAATGATCAGATATTTATCATCTTCAGTTACGTAACCACCTACGTATCTTCTTTTTTCTTCCTCTTTGTCGCCAAAAATTACAAGATCTTCACTTTGATTGGTGTTTATTTTGTGGAAAAAAAGTCTGTGTGAATCTGTTTTGGCTGACAATTCACTGCCCTTAGGTTTCACATAGCTAGAATAGAAGAACCCTTCGTTGCCTTTCCAAGAAATACCAGAAAATTTTACATCTATAATTGGGTCCTCTATTTGTTCTTTGGTCTCAACATCGATTACATATATCTTTCTCCAGTCGCTACCGTCTTCAGAAATAGCATAAGCAGCTAAAGAACCATCACTCGAAAAACTTATTCCAGCCAAAGAATCACTACCGTCTTCACTAAACTTATTAGGGTCTAGAAATACTTCAGTTTCGCCTTCTTCTCCTTTCTTTCTATAGATAACCGATTGATTTTGGAGGCCATCATTTTTGTAAAAATAAATGTAATTACCTTCTTTAAAGGGAGAGCTGTATTTCTCATAATTCCATAAATCCTCAATTATGTTTTCAATTTTTTCCTTAAAAGGTATTTGATCTAGGTAATTAAAAGTTACTTTGTTTTGCTCTTTTACCCAGGACTCAGTCTCTTCACTTAAGTCATCTTCAAGCCATCTGTAGGGGTCTTTAATTTCAGTATCAAAGTAGGTATCTGAAAATTCAATTTTCTTAGTGTTTGGGTAATCAAGATCTTTCTTCATAGTTTTTTCTTGTTCAATTTGATTGCAAGCGGTAAAAAGGATTAGAAAAGAAATTAGAAGCCAATTTCTTTTTAATCCATTAGATGTATATTTCTTTAATGTCATAGTTTTTTAATAATTTACAAATATATTTTATGTTTATAAATAGCAGAAAGGTTATTTTTTTAGTTCAAATAGATTTAGAGACGACTATTTTGAATGTTAATATGTGACTAAATTTTGTACATGGGGACATCTATGAAAAGAATTACCTTCATATTGATAATAATTTTTAGTGGCTATTCGTATTCTGAAGAAAGAGCATATTGTGATTTATTGCCTTTTCCGGAAAACTCATTAAATGCTATTTTACAGGCACGTAATAATTCAAAAGTTTCGCAAGCTTGTTTGGATTGCCAAGGTGACTCTTGTTCAATAAAACCTTCTGCTGTTCAGTCAAAGGTTTGTAAGAGGGTTTATTGCACTCCTAGTAAGCGAAGCAAAGCAGACGTCTTTGTGGATGATAGTTTTAATTCTGGGGGCTTAGCTCGAGATACCAATGTTAGATTAGTGTTTAGATATAGCATTTCTAAGGAAGGCAAAATGGAAGACATTGAGGTGATAGAAATGTCAGAAAACACACAAGTTATAAAATCTAGAGTTGATTCAAAAGAAATCTTTGAAAAGGTAATTGGGTCTATCAGCAAAAGAATAAGCTATGAACCTATTCAGGTAGACGGAAAAGTTGTGAAATTGACCAATTTGTATAATGAATATACTTATTATTCTGAATAGACTTTCTACAAAGCTTTTTACATTCTTTACCTGCTTATTTTTTATAAGCTGGATGTATTCTTCTCCAATGCCAGGAACATTAGATGTTAAAGGCACTCTCACGCCTAATTCTTGTATAACTGAACTTAAAAAGGGTAAATCTAAGCTTTCCTGTGAAGGCATGTCTTTTAACCTCAATGTGCCCGAGCAATGCTTAACTAAGTCATGTGGACTAATTTTGGATGTACATGGCTGGCAGATGAGTGCAACGCTTCAAGATACCCACACTCAATTATCAAAGATTGGAGCTGAGCATGGCTATATAGTCATTCAGCCAAATGCAAATAAAACAACTTTTGGCAGATCTTGGAGTGAAAAAGATGATGAGAAGGTCTTTTTTATACTAAATTCAGTTAAAGAAGCCTATCAGGTTATGGAAGAAAGGGTGCATATCACTGGATTTTCACAAGGTGGCTACATGTCTTGGAGATTTATTTGTAAGTATTCTGATGTTTTGGCTTCTGCAGCTCCGTTGGCTTATGGCGCTGTAAGATATAACAGACAAGAGAGGCCTGTGACTTCTGAAGTAATGTCTGATTGTTTCCAAGATAATCAGATAGATATTTTATATGGTCATGGTCAGAAAGATGGATTAGTTCCGTATGCTGGAGCAATGCAGACATTAAAATTAATTCTTCCTAGGTGGGAAATGAATCAAAGACAAGTAATTGGCTCTGCAGACGATTATAAGCACATAAGATTCTACAATGACCAAGGAACCACATTTGAATTCATCAATTTTAATTGGGTAATTAATACTAAGAGCATGTCTAACTTAGGAGGACATTGTTTTCCTGGTTCTGGTGGGTACTTGGGTTGTGGAAAAGATAATGCCATAAAGTGGGGAGAAGAAGTCGTTAATTTCTTTCTAAAACACCCTAAAAATTAATACAATAAAAGATCTATGAATCAATTTGCCACTCTTTTTCCGGCTTTAGTCTTTTTAATTGTCTTTTTTTCTTCTGGTAAAGACTTTGTATTGGCTACTCAAGCCTTAATGATAGTTATGACTGGCCAAGTCATATATGAAAAAATCTCTAAGGGAAAGGTAAATGCTAAGCTCTTTTATGCATGGGTGGCACTTATTTTATTAGGCTCTTTAACTGTATTGTTCAGAGATCCAATATTTCTTCAATGGAAATTGAGCATTATTAATTGGATTTTTGCTGCCATTATTATAGGAAATCACCTTTTAAAGAAACCTCCTTTAATGAAATACATAATGGGAAGTGCCGATAATGCTTTTAAGGGCATGACCGATAAAAACTGGATATTTGTATCACTTTTATGGGGTTATGTTTTTTTGTTCCAAGGAACAATTAATCTGTATTTTATCTTTTATACCTCGCTTACTACCTGGGTAAACTTTAAGTTTTTTGGAATATTGGCCATCAACTTAATTACAGCCTTAATTATGGTCATATACCTTTCACAACAAGGAAAGGTAGATTTTGAAGAAAAAACCTAAAAAAAGGCTTTTTTTTCTTATTTCTGGGTATATTATGTAAGTAACAGTTTCAGAAAAAACGGATTTTTTCATTTTTTAAGTTTTATCCTAAAAGCATAGGACGCTTATAGGTTAAACAGAGAATTGGGGGTAAAAAATGAAATTTAAAAATCTTTTCATTTT
>CACOMS010000039.1 GCA_902628375.1 uncultured SAR86 cluster bacterium
CAGGAAATGCAGGGAGTGCTACCATGTGTGTTGCAGTTAAATTATATCTATGAATCCCAAAGCCTTTCATATGAAAACGCCTTTCAAATGTCACATATATGTAATTCCTTTCGTACTCAATGCTTATTAGTTTCCCTTTCTCGGTTTTAAATTTTTTCCACCTATTTAGACGACCATAGCTTTCGGAGGACTCATGTAATATAAACCAACTCTTTTCGGCTGTTTCTTCTAGATGTAAGTAAATTATTGCCATACCAACCTCACAAGTTAGCTCTATAGGAAACTCATCTTCAGCCCAAGCTCCCATAGACATGAGCAAGGTTAGTAAGGTGATGGTTAGGCATTTCATTAATTAAATTCCTAATCCTCTAACTGTTATACCAAAAATAGATGAAAGCAAGAATATTATTGAGAATATTAATAAGACTAAAATAATACAAGCAACAGTCCACTTAAGAGTCAGAATAATCATCTGAAATATTGATATATCTAAATCTGTAACTACTACTTTGATAATTTCTGGTTCCTTATATTTTTGCTTCTTGGAGACTACCTCTGAGCCTCTCTTTTCTGCAAAGTAAATATCTTTACATTCATAGTAATGCATTAAATCCCCTTGATATTTATGTGACACTTCTTCTTTTTTTATTTCTTTGCCACAAACTACACAAATATCTGTCATAAACACCTCATATCTAAATTGTTAATCTAACTATATCAAACTCTAGTTAATAACCAATTTCTTCTAGAAGTATCTGAGAGCTACATATATATACCCGGTACCCTCCCTGTACACCTGCGTGGGCATCTAAAAAGATAGATGTTAAACTGCTCTCGAACTAGACCCAAAAGACAGGAAAATCAGAGAAAAGTAGAGGGTATTTGCCGTATTATAGCCGTATACAAAATACCTAAAACCTCTGAAAGCCTTATAGACACGTAGCTCAGTAGGTTTAGAGTACTACCTTGACATGGTAGGGGTCGGCGGTTCGAGTCCGCCCGTGTCTACCACCTTTATAGGAGAAATTTTATGTTTGAGATAAATATTTTCAATACAGCACAAATAGTTGATCAATTATTTGCTTTTGTCTGTGTATATCTATTGACGAGTTTAAGTGCAAAAGTCCGATTTTATGGGTTTGTTATAGGAACCATTGGATTTATACCTGGGACTTATTTGTTAATAGTCACTGAGCTTTGGTGGTTAGTGGCGTGTTTACCAATATGGGTATACATAAATTACAAAGGCATTATGAACAATTGGAGAGAGTTTAAAGGTATAGAAATTTAAACTTAGAATTTACTAAAGAACTTCCAAATTTCTTCAGCGCTATTGATATCTTGGTTAGCCGTTCTGCTAAATAAACCTGTCATTCCAGGCCAGGTATGGTTGCCATCGTTTACAATATAGAACCAAACTTCTCGCTGACTTTCATCGGACCAGTACCTTTCAAAAGTTATAGTTGTACCATCTTCAGTATTCTTATTTTCTAATTGGATAGTTTCCTTTTCACTTAAAGCGTGTTTATTTACCCAAAATTCGATTGTAGAAGGAAGATCATAATAGGCACCCCATTTATCTTCATTGTTCATATCTCCTTCAAATTTTGAAATTGAATCCTTTGTTCCATGTATCTCAAAAATAGGAATTTTCTTTACAGGATTACAGTTTTCTAAAGTATCTTTCATCATTACTCCTGCCACGGGTGCTACTGCAGTAAATAAATCAGAAGAGGTACAAGCCAAAAGGTAACTCATGTCACCACCATTAGACATGCCAGTTGCAAAGACCCTTTTAGAGTTCAATTTATAATCTTTAGTTAAATTAAGAACAATTTCTCTAATAAAATTAACATCATTTACTTTAGAGTCTGAATGGAATTCATAACCTACGTTAAAAAAATTGTTGTCTCTAGAGTCTTTAGTTCCTTGAGGGTAAGCTACCAGGAAACCTTCTTTGTCGGCTACTTGATTGATACCAGAATAGCCCATTAAAGTCTTAGCAGAGCTTGTATACCCATGAATAGCCACTACTAAGGGAGCATTTTCTTTTATATTTGTTGGAACATAGATTAAAAATGATCTTTCTAACCCCTCATGCTCTATGACTCGTTCTTCAACAAATCCAGTCTCTTCATTTCCGCATGAAATAAGCATAAAAAGAAGTAAGAAAGGAATTGGGATAATTCTGTGAATTTTCATTAATCTTGATCATACGCCATATTTATGCAATTAGGACTAAAAAAATATCCTTTCCAACTGAGAATTGTGTAAGATTGGCGTCAAATATACCTAAAGGGGGTATAAAAACTTTTAAAAGGGGAAACAAATGAAATTAAAATTTCTTTTGGTAGGTATTATTTCTTCTTTGCTTTCTTTTCAGTTCATCGCTGAAGAAGAGGTAGAAGAGGTAGTAGTTACTGGTTCTTATATTAAATCGAGCCCTACTGATGGAGCTTCTCCAGTTGAAATAGTTGATAGATCTGAGATTGATGATCTAGGTGCCACCTCCATTGCAGATATTACAAATAATATCGCAGTGAATTCAGGATCTGAAAATAGATCAGATTCTTTCACGCAAGGAGGAACACAAGGTACTTCGAACATTAACCTTAGAGGCTTAGGACTATCTTCAACTTTGGTTCTTGTTGACGGTAGAAGACATACAGTTGCAGGTGCTACAGCTAATGATGGTAGTGTTTTCGTTAACACATCCATGATTCCTGTTGTGGCATTAGATAGAGTAGAGATCTTAAAAGAAGGTGCTGCTTCTATTTACGGATCGGATGCTGTTGCTGGTGTTGTTAACTATATCTTTAGAAGAGACTTCAATGGTTTCGAGGCAGAAGTATCTAGGCAAGAGGCTGATATTGGAGATCAAACTGATGATAGATATAGTCTTATCTGGGGTACTGGAAACGATTCTACTAATGTAGTTCTTGCTGCTAGTGTTCTTGATAGAACTGCTATGGCAGGATCAGAATTTAATCCTGGTTTAGCTAGAAATGGAATAAGTGGCTTAGGAAACAGTTTCTTGCTACTTGGCGGACCTACAACTGTTGCTTCAGGACCTTATGCTGGTGATTACACTGCATATCAGAATGTTCCTGATGCTAACTGTGTAGCTAATAACGGAATAATAATTCCTCAAGCTAGTGGTGAAAGATGTGGATTCTATTATGGATCTCGTTTCAACGTCGTAAATGATGAAGATCATGAAAGCGTTTATATGTCTATTAAGTCTACTTTAGATAACGGTATGGATTTTGATCTAGACTATATGCACACTTCTGTGGATGTAAACGATAACCCT
>CACOMS010000040.1 GCA_902628375.1 uncultured SAR86 cluster bacterium
AAATAGATGGCAAAGTATCTTTTACAAAGAAAGGACCAAAGCTTCGCCAATTCGTCAATGTAGAACCTTCTTAAGGTTCATTACAATAACTCTCAAGTCTCAATGAATTTCATTGATGAAGTTTTTATTGAAGTCTCTGCAGGGAATGGCGGAGATGGTTTACTTAGCTTTTTCAGAGCAAAGAATCTTCCTAAAGGAGGACCTGATGGAGGTGATGGAGGTAAAGGAGGAGACATCATCTTTAGAACTAATGAAGGACTTAATACTCTAGCGAAATTTAGATACGAGAAATCTTTTATCTCAGAATCAGGTAAGAGAGGAGGGAATAATAACAAAACTGGTGCTGATGGTGAGGATTTGTATATCGAGGTACCACCCGGAACAGTTATCTTTAACGAATCTTTAAAAGAAAAAGTTGTAGATTTAGAAAAGAATAACGAAGAATTTGTAATTGCAAAAGGAGGCGATGGCGGTCTAGGGAATGTTAGATTCAAAAGTTCGAAAAATAGAACTCCAAGACAGACCACGAAAGGCGAAGAAGGAGAAAGCATCTCTTTGAGATTAGAGTTAAGACTTTTAGCTGATGTAGGTCTTCTCGGGAAGCCTAATTCTGGAAAATCTTCATTGGTAAAATCGGTTTCTTCTGCAAACCCTAAAATAGCTGACTATGCATTCACTACTCTAAAGCCCAGTCTAGGAGTGGTGGATTATCTTACGGATAAAAGTTTTGTAATTTCTGATATACCCGGGCTTATCGCGGGAGCTTCAGAGGGGGTTGGTTTAGGAATTCAATTCTTAAAACACTTATCTAGAACCAGAGCTATATTAACAATTATTGATGTGGAAGATAAATTAGCAGAGGAAATAAAAGAGGAAACTGAGGAATTAATAAAAGAATTAAAAAATTTCGATGAAGAATTGGTCACTAAAGTAAAGTGGATCGTTTTGAATAAAATAGATTTGTTAAGCAAGGAAGATATCGATTTCTTAGTGGAGACAACTAAGGACTTAGAAAAAGAATTTAGTATTCATACTGTATCTGCAAAAAATAGAATAGGGACAGAAGAATTAGTTAAAGAAGTTGGATTTTATTTAGAAAATTTAAATGAAGAAATATAAGCAGAGATGGGTAATTAAGGCAGGCAGCAGTCTTGTTGCTTCAAGTAAAAGAGGATTAGATGACTCTTTTATTCTCTCTTTAGTTAAGGTAGTAAAAGAACTTAAAGATAGAGATGTAGAAGTTGTTGTGGTTTCTTCAGGTGCTGTAGCTCAAGGTATGTATGATCTGGATCTGAATACTAGACCACAGTCTTTGCCTTTACTCCAAGCTAGTGCTGCAGTAGGTCAGTTAGGTCTTATTAATCTTTATCAGAATGAATTTAAGAAATTTTCTATTCAATCTGCTCAAGTCTTAATTAGCCATTCAGATATAGCCAATAGAGAAAGATACCTAAATGCTAGGCATAGTCTTAACACACTCCTGAGCTTAAACGTTGTACCTATAGTTAATGAAAATGATAGTGTTGCTACCGATGAAATCTCATTTGGAGACAATGATTCTCTTGCAGGAGCTATAGCTGGTCTGATCAATGCTAATAAGTTAATTATCTTAACTGATCAAGAGGGTGTTTATACTTCTGATCCTAATAAAGATAATTCTGCAAAGTTAATTAAGCAAATAAATTTAGATGAAGATAGTTTTAGTCTTTCCCAAATAAATCTTGAGGGCTCAGGTACTCTTGGAAGGGGAGGAATGATAACTAAAATAGAAGCAGCAAAAAAAGCTTCAACTACTGGATGTGTAACTTGGATTCTCAAGGGTGATAAAGTTAAGGAGATTCTTGATTCAGAATCTAATTTAAGTGGAACAAAGATAATAAGTAATAAAAATTCGCTTCAATCAAGAAAGCAATGGATTGTCTCAAGAGGAAAGTCTTCAGGTTCGTTAGTTATTGATACAGGTGCAGTCGAAGCTTTAAAAAACAAAGGAACCAGTTTATTGCCTGTTGGGATAATCTCTTGTTCAGGAAAATTTGAGAAGGGCGATTTAATAAGTTGTTTCGATGATAAAGAAAACGAAATTGCTTTAGGACTAACTAACTTTTCATCACAAGAACTTCAAAAGGTTATAGGTCTTAAGTCTGAAGATCTTTCTTCTAAACTAGGTTATTTAGTTGAAGAAGAAGTAATCCATAGAGACAATTTAGTTTTGTCTTAGAGGGCTTTAATTTTTTTATTAAGTCTTGATTTTGTTCTAGATGCTTTATTTTTGTGGAGTACTTTCTTATTTGCCATAGTATCAAGAGTTTTTACAGCACTTTTATAAGCCTCAGCAGCCGCTGACTTATCTCCACTTTCAATAGCGGATTCAACTGCCTTTATAGCTGTCCTAGTTTTAGATCTCTGAGAACTTTTTAAAGTATTTCTTACTTTATTCTGCTTAGCTCTCTTTTTAGCCGATTTAATATTTGCCATAGCTTGTGTAACTCCAAGAGTCGCGCATAATGCATCCTAGTTACTCTTGTGTCAAGATAGTTATTCAATGGAAAGAGAAAATAAGAGATTTTTAATTGCGCTTTTAAGATTCCATGGTGATATGGTTTTAATAACTCCTTTAATTTCGACTATTAAAAGACTTTATCCGCATTCAACTATAGATGTCTTAGTCTACAAGGGCACCGCTAAAGTTCTTCTTGACGATGACAGGATAAATAAGACTTACGAAGCCCACCTATCATCAGAAACTTCCTTTTTAAAAAAAATATATAAAGAGATTAGACTTTGCT
>CACOMS010000041.1 GCA_902628375.1 uncultured SAR86 cluster bacterium
AAAAGAATTAAGAAAGGTTTAATCTTCATAGCATCCCCCTATATTATTTCGCTCTATCTATCCTGAAGTTAGAGCGATGTGTTTAACATCCTTATTAACAGATTAAAAATAATCTTGTCACTTGATAATCATAATACCTAAATAACCTTAAGAAAATCAAATAATTTATATATAAAAAAAGGGCCAATAAATGGCCCTTTCTTTTTTATTTTTAAGCTTTAGAACTTATAACGAACATCAACACCCATCGTTCTTGGTGCTAGAGGAGTTCCAGTTAATCTGTAGTTTCCACTAGCATCTGAAGTTCCTAAACCTCTGATATTTTTATTATCAAAAAGATTAGAGATGTAAGCTCTTACACTAGTCTTGTAGTCATCACTCCACCAAGAAGCTGAAATGTTTGTAGTTTCTCTTGAAGGAACTCTATCCAATGCTCTTTGAATTCCTGAATCAGAGAAATCTCCAGTGTATGAATGAACAGCTGTTATCCAAACTGGTTCACCAAATATATCTGCTTCATAGGTAGCTCTGAAAGTATATTTGTCATAAGGAATACCTTTAAGAGGGTCTCCTTTAGCGTTAACCGCATAGTCAAATGTTCCTGCGCAACCAGCATTACCGATTGGCGTCTCACCTGGTTGACAACCTACTGCTTCAGAACCTACATAACCTTGAACAAATCCACCGAACACTTCTTCTGGTTGTGTTGGATCATCAGTAGTTAATATCCAATAGTCTTCACCATACTCAGTCTCAGTGTAAGAATAGTTCATGTTTAAGGTTAGTCGATCCGTAGCTGCCCAAGTTAAATCCATCTCAAAACCTTGGTTAGTTATGCCGTCAGCATTAGATGCCCAACTAACTGAAGTATTCCTTACTGGGTCATATTGAGTGATCTCATCTTGATAACCATCATAATCGTAGTGATAAATTGACCAGAACAACTGTAAAGTATCATCTAAATGAATCCCTTTATATCCTAACTCAATTGCTCTAACTTCCTCTTGATCATAATCGAGAAGCTCTTGTTCACCTGTACTAACTTCTACACCAAACTCATCTCTTTGAGTTTGCACATTACCCGTTGAACCTAGAGCGTAACCACCTGATCTATAACCAGTTGTTAGACCTAAGTACATTAAGATGTTGTCTCTTGGAGTCCAATCCAGGTTCACCCTAATGTTTGTATCAGACCAAGTATCATCATCTGTCACTAGTCTGTTATAAGAATAAGGAATACCTTGATAAACCCTTAAAGGAGTAGCACATTCTGTAGCTGTAACTTCACATGTAGGATTAATTTGCTTCTCATAGTCTACAGTAAACATACTGTAAGAAAGATCAGTTGGTGTTAAACCTAAAGCAAAATATTGAGCATAAGTTGCAACTAATACTGGATCAAACGCTACTGTTGCTGCCCCAGTTGCAATATTGGTTGCTGCTAGAGGTGTTATTCCTTGAACGCCATAAGCTGCTGCATCTGCTGAACCCTCTAAAGGAATATAAGGCGCACCTGCTAATAAGTTCATTGCCGGCAAGAAAGCGGCTAAAGCATTTGCATATAGCTCAGAGTAACCATGTCTCTTTTCTATAACCGCCTTATCGTCTTCAGCGTACCTAACTCCAAGTACTAGAGAGAAATCGTCGTTGATTCTTAAAGTACCCTGAGTGTAGACAGCAAATGCATCGTTTTGTACGTTATTATCATGTCTGTAAGCAGCACCGTTTGCCATACCATTCCATCTTCCAGAACCACTATACCCTTCAAGGACATTATCAAAATCAGCATGTTCTGCATCATCCCAACATCCAAGATAGCCTGTACATCCTAAAAGACCCATTACAGAGTTAGTAGCTCCATAAGCTGTAAGGTCGATTCCTGTATAAGCCAATAAAGTACCAAAGGTAGTATCAAGAACACCATAATTTGCTGCATTCTGAAGTCCTGGAGTTGAATTATGAAGGCCATAAGTTTGGTTTCTGTTCTCGTCCATGTAGAAAGCACCTGATGTTACTTCCCAATAACCTAAAGGCGAATCTATTTCCCAGTTGATATTTATTTCATGAGTCGACATATGAACATCTTCACGAACGGTTGATCTCCATTGGCTAAACTCAGAATAAGTTGCATCTATGTCATAGTTAAAGTCATAGTTGAAATCTACGTAGCCATAAATATAGTTAAACGTGGTTGTATCATTTATATCCCACGTGAAATTAGCTTGGATTCCATTTTGTTCAAATTTTTCATGATTAGATGCACAGCCATCGGGGTAAGGATAGTTGTTACATCCAGGATCCATGTTGGCGCCGGTATTGAAAGTTCCTAGAGTATTTTCACCGGTGTAGCCATAGAAAGGATTAAGCCTTCCCGGCCAATTACCTAAATCTATACCAGCACGTTTAGGGGCACCGTATCCAATTACACCTCTTGAATTTGTAAATTGAATAGCATCAGGATGATCTGCATCAACTTGCCTGATTCCATAGATGAGGTCTGTTGTATTTAGCTGACCTCGGCTAGCTCCATAACCCATATCCATAATGACGTTTGCGCCAATAATACGATCAGAAAGTCTGTCGTTAGCTCTGATTTGGAATGACATGTCGTCATTAATGTTCCAAAGAAGAGTTAATACGTGGTTAGAGTCATTTAAGCTGTTTAAATCCTCTCCCATAGGATTAACGTTGTTCTGCCAACCGTCTCTTTTCATATCAGCTGTGGTAACCCTAAAAGCTAGATCATCTGTGATAGGTCCTGTTGCCATAGCGT
>CACOMS010000042.1 GCA_902628375.1 uncultured SAR86 cluster bacterium
TATTCTTACTCCTGGAGTAAATAAGCAGTTATCTCCCGCAATAATCTTTCCATCAAACTCTCCTAAATTCCATGTTGTAAGTCTTATATAACTATCAGAAGTAGCTACAAAAGTAGCATTGTTACCCACGTTTACTCCACTGCCATAAACATGAAGATATCTTGCACCCATGAAAACTGGGCCATTTCCCAAAGATTCGAATTGAGGTGAAACATGGTATTTTCCATATAGGTCAACAAGTCGAGACATTGCTCGCTTTAACCAGTATGGTCTATTGTCTTGTCTGATAATTTTCTAAATATGGATTAAGACATACATGATAAAATAGATTCTATTCATGCAACAAGTCATCTATAACTTCTTTAGAATTTTCTTGTCACAAAAATCTTACTCTGAATTAAGAGAATTTGTGTCATTGGGTTTTCCTATGCTTCTTTCTCAGGTTGCCCTTCAATTGATAGGCTTTAATGCTGTAATTCAATCAGGAAACTATTCTAAAGAGGTTTTGGCTGGAATCTTAATGGCGAATGCCATTTGGTTTCCAATTTTTCTTAGCCTGGGAGGCTTAATTTTCTTTGTAACTCCAATGGTGGCTCAACTTTATGGAGCTAATAAACTGAATCAAATAGGGCCATTAATCAGACAAGCTTATTGGCTTGTCATTCCTATTATTGTCATAGGAATGGCCATTCTTTTTGTAGCTCCCTTAGCTTTAGGGTACATAGGAATTAGTGACGAAATTAGATTCCATGCTCAACAATATCTTTCTACTTTCATGTTTGCTATACCCGCAATCTTATTAGCACAGCCCTTAAGATCACTAACTGAAGGCATAAAAAGACCCCTGCCTGTAACTTTGACTAATTTTTTAATGCTCTTAATGGCAATCATAGGAAATTATCTATTTATTTTTGGTAACTATGGATTTCCTGAAATGGGTGCAAAAGGATCAGGGCTTTCTGCAATTATCGGAACCTGGACCGCCCTTTTTGTTTTGTTAATTTACATTAAGTTTTCTAAAGCTTACGAGCCCACTGAATTTTTTAAAAAAATAGATCTGCCTTCACTTTCTACAATAAAAGAAATATTAAATGGCGGACTGCCCATGGGCATTTCTAACTTCATTGAACTAAGTATGTTTAGTGGAGCTACTCTTATCTTAGGAAGATTAGGTGCTGATGTTGTCTCTGCCCACGGAATAGCTCTTAATATTGGAGGTTTACTTTTCATGGTTCCTTTGAGCGTGGGAATGGCATCCTCAGTGATAGTAGGAAATAAAATAGGTGAAGGTAATTTAATTGGGGCTAGATATAGCTCTTTTTATTCTCTTAAATTTGGCTGCTTTCTTGCTTTTTTTAACATGATGATTCTATTGACTGCTTCTGAGTTTCTAGTTTCTATCATCAATCAAGATCCAAAGGTAATTGAAATTGCTGTCCTACTTCTAGTATTTGCTGCCTTCTTTCAGGTGGCTGATGCATTAGTTATAGGGGCCCAAGGCAGCCTCAGAGGATACAAAGTTACTATCTCCCCTATGCTTATAATGTTAATTTCATTTTGGGTTTTAGCTATGCCTTTTGGCTATAGCCTTGCAGTAACAGATTTCTGGAACATTCAGTTGGGTGCTCCAGGTATGTGGACAGGAATGTGTGTAGGTTTATTTGTATGCGCTAGTCTAATGGTTTGGAGAATGAACTTTATAACTGCTAAGGCTATCGAACTACAAAAAGAAGGATTAACTTTTAATCAAATGAGTTTAGATCCTAAATTAAAAATCTCTACTCTATTTATAGGAATGTTGTTAATACTAGCTTTCGCTGGTCTTGTTAGATATCTGTTAGTTTAATGAAAGTAGATGCTAATGGGCTAATATGCCCTGAACCAATTATGATGCTTCATAAAGCCATCAACGACTCTATTGATGGCGCTATCATAGAATTAGAAGCAACTGACCCAACCGCGGAAAGAGATGTAAAGAAATTTTGCCATTTCTTAGGTCATGAATTACTTGATTTTAAACAAAACGGAGATCAACTTATCTTCAAGATAAAGAAAAAAATAGATAATTAGTCTAAAATATTATTTAAATTTACTTAAAAACTATGACAGAAAAAAATAAAAGATGGGTACTGGCAAAAAGACCAGAAGGAATGCCACAAGATGATTGTTGGAATCTAATTGAAACTGAAATACCAGAAATTGAAGAAGGTTCCATATTAATCAAAGTGTTATATCTTTCTATAGATCCTTATATGCGAGGAAGAATGAACGATGCTAAATCGTATGCTGACCCTATTCAAATCGGTGAAGTCATGACAGGTGAAAGTGTTGGGGTCGTTGTAGAAAGTAAATCAGATAATTTTAGTGTTGGTGATTATGTTTGTGCGCATAGAGGTTGGCAGAGTTATATTGCTGCTAAGGGTGATGACCCTCAATTATTTAAAGCAGACCCATCAAAAGTTCCTCTCTCAACTTACTTG
>CACOMS010000043.1 GCA_902628375.1 uncultured SAR86 cluster bacterium
AAAGTATCCTTTCGCTATACATTTAAATTAATACATGGGGTAATTTATGAATCTTAAAAAAATTATATCCGCTTCATTTATATTTACTGCGCTTTTGTCTAGTCCCGTATTTGCTGATGTAGATACAACAGCTAACTTAAAGGGTTCAGTTAATGTAGGTGGAGCATCAGTAGAAGTTACTCATAATCCTACAGGATTAACAAAAACTACTACTGCAAGCTCTTCAGGAAATTTCTCAGTATCTTTCCTTCCTCCAGGAGGACCTTATAGTGTTAAGGTTTCTGCGGCAGGTTATGACACTGAATTATTAGAAGGCTTATTTTTACAATTTGCTAAATCAGGACAAGTAAGCATAACGCTCAGTAGATCAGCAACTGAAGAAGTTGTTGTTTCAGCTGAAGCTGGATCAGCTGCTTTTAGAGTTGGAACTGGAACTGTTTTATCAAGAGATGAAATGGATGCAGTGCCTACAATAAATAGATCTGTAGCTGATTTTGCAAAACTTGATCCTAGGGTTTCTATCAATAGTGCTTCTAGTAGAGATACTCAAATCTCTGTAATGGGAGCAAATAATAGATATAACGACTTTTCAATTGATGGTGTTAGCTTCAATGATCCATTCGGTCTTAACGCTAACGGATTCGGTACTATGAGAAATCCAATATCATTAGATTTTGTCGACCAAATTTCAGTAGATATCACTCCTTATGATGTTTCTAGAGGAAACACAACAGGTGGTTCAATAGCTGTGGTAACAAAATCTGGTACGAATGAATTCCACGGAAGTGTTTATTATTCTGAAAGAAACGAAGACAATGTTGGAGAAGACATGGATGGTAATGACTATCCTGCTTTCGAAGAAGAAACAACAGTCTTAACTTTTTCAGGTCCAATCATTAAAGACAGATTATTCTTCTTTGTAGGTTACGAAGAGTTTGAAAAAGCATTACCTTCTTTATATGGTACTGCTGATAGTAACGCTCAAAACAAACTGGATTATGTAACTTCAGCAATTGCTGACCAGATTAAATCTATTGCTATGAATACTTATGGCTATGATGCTGGTGTTCTAAATAACATTACTTATCCAGAAACTCATGAAGAATATACGGTAAAACTAAATGCTGTGATTAATGATTCACATAGAGCTGTTTTAAACGTTTCTCATAGTGAAAGTGAACTTCCTCAAGATTATGGAGTTGGACACTTCAGTAATAACTGGTATAAGAAACCACCAGAGATAGATAGAGCTTCAGTCACACTTTATAGTGATTGGACTGATAGATTATCTACTAAAATAAAAGTAACAAACTATGAAATGGAAGAAGATGATTCATCTTACGGTGATGATTTATTCCCAGAAGCAAATATAGAAGTTTGTGATCCTAATAATACATCCGTTTGCGATAATATTTATCTAGGTGGAGATCGATATAGAGGTGCTAACTTCATAAACGTAGAATCAGATTACTTTACGTTTAAAGCTACTTATGATGCAGACGATAGTGAGTTTACGTTTGGTTATGAAAGAGAAGAATCAGATATTTATAACCTTTTCATAGCTAGATATAACGGTGAAATTCATTTTGATAGTATTGCTGATTTTGAAACTGGTCTTTGGAGTTATTTAAGATTCCACACACCTATAGCAGGAAATGATCAAGTTGATACAGCGGCAGCAGCTTTCTCAGTAGAGAAAGATACTCTATATGCTCAAAATAAATGGTATGCAAATGATGACCTAACAGTCACTTTTGGATTTAGGTATGACAGCGTAGAAACACCTGATATGCCAGTATTGAATCCAAACTTCCTAGCTAGAAATGGAGTACCTAATAACTCTCCGTTTAAATTTAGCTTAGTACAACCAAGATTCTCCTTTAATTATGATGCAACAGATATGTTTGATAATGACAAGATTGCTAGTGCAACTATTCGAGGAGGAAGAGGATTGTTCATGGGAAGAATTCCTAATGTTTGGTATGGAAATGCTTATTCTAGATCGGGTGGTTTAACAGACTACAATAGATTCAGATCTTATGATTCAACTATTGGAAACATGCCAGCTGCTAGTGTTGCTGATCCTCATTTCTTCTGGTTAGGGCCAACAAGTAGTTATCAAGTTAGAAGCGCATGGTTTGGGGATGCTCAAGGAACAGATCCAAATTTCCAAGCACCTAGTTCGTGGAGATCCAATATAGCATTAGACTTAATGCTCTCTAGCGGATGGGATTTAACTGTTGAATATAACCTTGATGAAATAGATAAAGGTGTTTTCTATCAGGACTTAGGACTTGAAAGAACTGGAACTTTAGCTGATGGAAGAGGAACTTATGACGGAGCTAACGACTTCTGGTTAACTAATGATGACCAAGGAGAAACCGAAGCGTTCACAATTTCTGCTTATAAAGACTTTAATGGA
>CACOMS010000044.1 GCA_902628375.1 uncultured SAR86 cluster bacterium
TATGATGGATGCTTCACTGAAAATGAACATGTTGTAGATTCTGTTAAAAAATCAGGAAGTGTAAAACGTTTTGTATTCACTAGCTCCTTTGCAGCTGTTGCTCATCCTAGACCTGAAGGTTATGTATTTGATGAAAAAGATTGGTGTGGGGATAACGTAGAAGCATATAAAGGGGCTTGGACAGAAGAAAATATTTCTAAAAATAGGGACATAGCTTATGCCATGGCAAAAGCAAATACTGAAAAGATGATATATAAGGCTGCAGAAGAGGATGGATCATTTGAAGCAGTTTCGATTAACCCTCTGCATGTAGTTGGTCCATTGATGTCTGAGAACCATAATCAATTCTTTAGCTGGCAATTTTTTGTCTGGCAATTATTAAAGGGTGTTAATTTTGGTGTATGGAATGAAAAACAACTTCGTCCAGATAGAATGCTTTGGAATATGGTAGATGTAAGAGATGTTGCTAAAGCTCATAGATTAGGAACTGAAAGCAATAAAGCTAGCAATGGTTCAAGATATATATTATCTGCAACTGATAGAACGGGAGAGATGTTCACCTGGGAGCTTCAAGCCAAGCTGATGGAATTATTTCCGGAAATAGAGACTATAGGCGGAGAGGAAATGGAAGGAGATAAACCAAAAGAAACTACTTATGATTCTCCTAGATCCTACTGCACTAAAGCTATAAATGAACTAGGTTTATCAACCTATTCTATTGAAGAAACATTAAAAGAAACTGGTGAATCTTATAAAAAGTTGGGGTTACTTTAGGATTATTATGGAAGTCCTGCACCTGGGACATCAACCCTAACAACTTCTATTTTTGCTGATTGATCGGTTAAGCAAGCTTCTTCAGAGGAATCTTTTGAAGTAGAAATATAAAGTGTCTTTCTATCTTCTCCTCCTAACATGCAAGCATAGGCATTAGTTTCAACTTCAATTCTATCTAATAGAATTCCTCCTTCAGCAACCCTTAACACATCACTTGTAGTGGGAGAAGCAACCCAAATGGCACCTTCCTCATCAAGACAAATGCCATCAGGTACAGGTGAGTAATTTTCTTTTATAGATGATAAATCAGCCCAAACTCTTCTATTGGAAAGAGAGGCATCCTCATTAATATCAAAAGCAGTCAATTTATTTCCAAAAGTTTCTCCAATAATTAAAGTTTTAGAATCAGGAGTTATAACCGCTCCATTTGGAAAATATAAATCTTGGGCAATTTCCTCTGGCTCTTTACCTGGTCTTACCAAAATTAAGTTGGTTGACCTTAACTTTTCTCCACCATGCAAATCAAAGCCAAAATTTCCAATGTATGCATTACCTAAATTATCAACGACCATATCGTTACAATGAAAAGAGGCTAAATCACTTAAATCTGCTTCTTCTTTTAAAATACCATCTTTTAAGCCTAATAGCTTTCTATCGTTCATAGATACTATAAGCAGAGTACCATCAGGCCTCCAACCCAATCCAGAAGGCTGATACTCAGTTTCAACTATTGTTTCTACATTTCCTTGTAGATCTACAGATAGAACTCTTTTGGTAAAAAAATCGGAAAAGAATAACCGATCTTCTCTCCATCTAGGTCCCTCAGTAAAAGTTAATCCCTCTATTAGAATTTCTGTTTTCTTATCCATGCTTATACCTCAAAGAATTTAAAGCTTCAAAGCCTTATCAACTGATTCAATTACTTTAGTTGGATGAATATAACATAGGCATCTTTCAAATTTACCTCCCAATGGATAATGCTTCGAACATTTCTCTTCTTTTCCTGTTCTTTCTATAATTATTGATCTTTCTGACCATGGTTTCCAATTCCTACTAACACTAGGACCAAATAAAGTCACACAAGGAGTGTTCATTGCTGCTGATATATGAGAAGAGACTGAATCAAGGCCTAGAAAGAATTCAGCATCGTCAATAAGGGCAGCTAATTCTAAGAGTTGTGTTTTACCACCTAAATTTAAAACTGGTTCATTACAGCTATTTTCTATCTTCTCTAAATAGTCTATTTCCTCTTTTTCGGGTCCAGAAGTAAAAATTACATTTAGTCCTCTTTTAGAATAATAGTCAGCTAGATTTGCAAAACCTTCTACATTCCAAAGCTTCGTTTCTCTTC
>CACOMS010000045.1 GCA_902628375.1 uncultured SAR86 cluster bacterium
AAACTGACCTTAAGGCCCATGCCTGGACTTCCAGTTATCAGAGATCTTATAGTGGATATGAAGCAATTCTTTGATCAACTTGAAAAAGTTCAACCTTATTTAATAACAAAAGAAGATGCTCCTGAGAAAGAAAGAACTCAAAGTCCTGAAGAAAGGGAAGAATTAGATGGCCTCTACGAGTGCATACTTTGTGGTTGCTGTACTACATCTTGTCCTTCATTCTGGTGGAACCCAGATAAATTCTTAGGTCCAGCTGCATTACTTCAATCTTGGAGGTTCATAGCCGATTCAAGAGATGATGCTACTGATGAAAGATTAGATGCCTTAGAAGATGCATTTAGTTTATATAGGTGTCACGGCATTATGAATTGCGTATCAGTTTGTCCTAAAGGATTGAATCCTACTGAAGCTATATCTAATATAAGAAGTAAGTTATTAAGTAGAAAAAAATAATTCTTGTGAGGTTAATTGATGTCTGATCACTATGATGTAGCTGTCATAGGTTCTGGCCCGGGAGGGTATTCAGCTGCTATAAGAAGTGGCCAACTTGGTAAATCAGTAATTTGTATTGAAAAGTGTGGTGAAGATCAGACTCCCATTTTAGGTGGAACTTGTCTTAATGTCGGTTGTATTCCTTCAAAGGCACTTCTGGATAGTTCCTATGAATACCATAAAGCTATTAATCAATCGTCTGATCATGGAATAAAAATTAATGATATTTCTCTAGATCTTAGTCAGATGCTAACAAGAAAAGAAAAAGTAGTAGATGATCTAACCAAAGGAGTATCTGGTTTATTCAAGCTAAATAAAGTTAAGAGCCTTAAGGGCTTTGCAAAAATTAAAAAAGATCTATCCATTGAAGTTACAGATGAAGAAGGATCTTTAAATTTAATTACCGCTGATAATATTGTTTTAGCAACAGGATCCAAACCAGCAGAATTAGATTTCTCACCCACAGATCAAAAGTCCATAATTACCTCGAAAGAAGCCCTAAGTCTTAAACAAATTCCTAGTCAGATCATCATAATAGGTTCAGGAGCGATTGGACTTGAAATAGGAAGTATTTGGTCAAGATTAGGCTCCAAAGTAATTCTGCTGGAGGAATTGGAACAACTTTTACCTCAAGCTGATAGGCAAGTATCAACGTCAGCCATGAAGATTTTTAAGAATCAAGGCTTAGATATTAGGTTAGGTGCAAAAATTGAATCCGCGGAAAAAAAAGAAGAGAAAGTCCTAATTAGATTTAGAGAGGAGAGCTTAGAGGCTGATAAATTAATTGTAGCAGCAGGTAGAGTTTCTTATTTTGAGGATTTATTAGATGAAGGTATTGATTTGGAGTTAGATTCAAATGGTTCAATTAATGTTAATCAATTTTGCGAAACTAATTTAAAAGGATTATATGCCATAGGCGATGTCGTGAGAGGCCCTAAACTAGCTCACAAAGCGTCAGAGGAGGGCATCATGGTAGCTGAAAATATAGCTGGTCTTAATAGTAGTTTGGATTATGAACTTATCCCTTTTGTAATCTATACTCATCCAGAAATAGCTTGGGTAGGGAAGAGCGAAGATCAGGCTAAAAAAATGGGGATAGATTACGAATCAGCTAGCTTCCCCTTTTCTTTAAATGGAAGAAGCTTAGCTAATAAGGAAGAACAAGGATTTGTAAAAATGATAGTTGATAAAAAAAAGGATGCAATTTTAGGGGTTCACATAATAGGGTCTAATGCATCAGAACTCATACAACAGGCTATAATTGCAATTAAAACGGAATTGTCAGCTGAAAAATTAGGATCATTGATCTTTAGTCACCCGACTCAGTCAGAAGCAATTAAGGAGACAGCTTCACTTATAAATAGTAAAGCCATTCATATAAGTAATAGGAAACGAAAGAAATGAATTTACATGAGTATCAATCAAAAGAGTTATTCAGAGAATATGAAATACCTGTTTCTATAGGGAAAGCAGTTGATAGCGCTGAAGAGGCTGAAGCAGCAGCTAAATCAATAGGTGGAGATAGGTGGGTAGTTAAAGCCCAAGTTCATGCCGGTGGCAGAGGAAAAGCAGGTGGAGTAAAGCTGATTGATTCTCCAGAAGAAGCTTATAAGTTTGCAAATCAAT
>CACOMS010000046.1 GCA_902628375.1 uncultured SAR86 cluster bacterium
TGGTATAAATATTCAAGCCCAATAAAAAATTCTTCATTTTTTTATTCAGTCCCACCTCTACCATCATTAAGTTTTCTGAATCGATATCTGATACTACTTGATCTTTTTGTAATCTATAGAGCTCACCAATTTGAGGTGGCCTAAACCCAAAACTGATTTGACTTATAATAGTTAGGTCCTCTTTAAGTCTATTTTCAATTCCAAGCCTAAGACTATTATCAAAATAACTATCCTTTCTATCTTCAGGTCTATTGTAATAACATCCACCGAAAGCTCTTGTACTAGGTCCTAGAAAAGGTTTTCCTTCTACGGCGATGCCACCACATAATCGAACCATGGTAGTTACAGGAGCCGCTATGCTTTGGGTTGGTTGGTTTGGTTTTAATGCAGGAAGTTCTTGGGCTGCAGATGGTCTAGCTGGTATGGCTATGTTGGTTACCCATATAAGTGCTGCAACAGCTGCATTAACTTGGATGGCCATAGAATGGATAAGAGGAGGTAAGCCAACTATAGTTGGAATAGCTACAGGAATGGTTGCAGGTTTAGCAACAATAACACCTGCTGCAGGAAGTGTTGGTCCAGAAGGGGCACTTTTAATTGGTTTAATGGCTGGATCAATATGTTTCTATGCTACTCAATTAGTTAAAGGAGTATTTGGTATAGATGATTCTTTAGATGTTTTTCCTGTCCATGGAGTCGGTGGAATTATAGGAATAATAATGGTTAGTTTTGTTGGAGTGCAAGGTGGTTTCTTAGGCTCCAGTGCTGGCGAAACCTGGATTCCAATGGAACAGTTTCTAATACAGTTAAAAGGTATTGTTGTGATAGGTGCTTGGACAGCACTTGCTTCTTGGATAATACTGAAGCTAATAGGCATGGTAACTCCTTTAAGAGTTTCAGAAGAGGATGAACTTCAAGGATTAGACGTAACAGAACACGAAGAAAGAAGTTACGATCTAAGTTAAGCTCTTTATTTAAATCCGTTGGGGAATCGTAGGATTTACCAACGGATTTTTTTATATAAGATAGATTTATGGTAACTAAACATAAGACTGTCATCTCAATAATGGGACCTACTGGAACAGGTAAAACAGATCTAGCATTAGACCTCTTTGATAAAGGCTCTTATAGATTAATAAATGTTGATTCAGTCCAGATTTATAAAGGTTTAGACATAGGTAGTGGAAAAATTTCAAAGAAAATGCTGGAATCGTATCCACATTTTTTGCTAGATATTATCGAACCAGAAGAATCTTACTCAGCAGCCAGATTTAAAAAAGATTGTTTAACTGAAATAGAAAAGGCTCATAAAAATGGACAAACTCCATTATTAGTCGGTGGAACTATGCTTTATTTCAATACCCTGGTGGAAGGAATTTCTGATATGCCTGAATCGAATGAAGAAGTGAGAAAAAAAGTAGAAACATATATTGCCGATGAAGGTTTAAATGAAGCTCATGTAAAATTATCTAAAATTGATCCTATAAGCGCCTCCAGGATTCATTGTAATGACACGCAAAGAATTCAAAGAGCTTTAGAGGTCTTTGAACTTACTAATAAGCCTTTAAGTGATTGGCAACAAAATCATGTCAATCTTAGTCCATTGAAGCAATATGATCATTATCAATTTTCTATTGATCCAGGGGACAGGGAAGAGCATAGAAAAATTGTTAAGGATAGGTTCTTAAAGATGATTGAGAGTGGATTAGTAGAGGAAGTCGAAAATTTATTAAAGAGACCCGGTTTAACTTCTGACCATGCCTCTATGAAGAGCGTTGGTTATAGGCAGGTATGTAATTTCCTGTTGGATAAAATTTCGTATGATGAGATGATTGAAAGGTCTATCATCTCTACGAGACAGTTAGCTAAAAGGCAAATGACCTGGTTAAGAAAATGGAGTGATCTATTTTGGCTAACTAAAAACAAACCTGAATCAACTTTAAAGATTTTGAATCAAATAAATTTATGAATTATCTAGAGTCTCTAGACAAAGCTTTTGTTGTTCAAATAGATTTTCCAAGAAAGATCAATCCTTCAATATCTAATAATAGTTTTAATGAATTTA
>CACOMS010000047.1 GCA_902628375.1 uncultured SAR86 cluster bacterium
GATCAGTATACAGTTTAGGCCATCTGATATAACTGGTTCAGCATTAGAAGTTCATAATGCAATTTCAACACTTGCAGGATATTCCCCGATTTTTGTTATTGGCTCCTTAACTGCTTATTTGATAAGTCAAAGATTTGATGTTTGGGTCTTCCATAAACTTAAGGTCATGACTGATGGAAAATATCTATGGCTAAGAAATAACTTATCAACTTTATCTTCTCAAGCTCTTGATACTTTCCTATACACTTTTGTTTGGGTGATAGCTGGAGAACTTTCTTTTGCAGCAGCCTTCGGAATAGCTTTAACAAAATATGTGTTTAAGGTCATAATTGCACTTATAGATACTATATTTATCTATTGGGTTAGGAAATGGTAAAAAAGAAGAATTTTAGGTCTATTGCTATATCAACTTCATCAAGTGAAAAGAATATACCAATAATTGCCAAACAACTTATTGAAGTTCTAAGTAATAAAGAAATAGAAATTTTATTAGATAAGAACTTATCTTTAGAAACGAATAAAAAATATAAATCTTATTCAGAGAAAACAATCATTCAAAGGGCTGATTTAGTTATTGCTATTGGTGGTGATGGGACTATGCTTAATGCTTCTAGAAGGTATGGATCAAAAGGAATTCCTATTTTGGGAATTAACCTAGGAAAGTTAGGATTTTTAACAGACATTGCTCCTGAGGAATTAACTTCTTCAATTATTAAAGTAATTGAGAATGATTACATAGAAGATAAGAGATTCTTTCTAGAAGCAGCAGTTTCAAATAAAAAAGAAAGTTTCTTAGCTCTAAATGAAGTTGTTGTACATTCAGGCGCCATTGCACAATTAATTGAATACAACTTATTCGTAAATGATGAATTTGTTTATAGGCAAAAGGCCGATGGGATAATAATCTCTTCACCAACTGGTTCAACTGCTTATTCTTTATCTGGTGGTGGACCAATCATTCATCCAAATCTAGATGTTCTTATTCTAATGCCTATGTTTCCCCAAACTTTAAGTTCCAGCCCTCTTATTGTTAGTGCAGAGAGCTCGATAAGGATAGAGCTTTTAGATAAAACTAATAAGAAGCACCTTAGTTTTGATAGTCACAACAGCATTTCATTAAACGGAGAGGCCGAGGTATTGGTGAGTAAAGCGAAATCTGAGTTAACTCTAATTCATCCTAAGGATCATAATTTTTATGAAAGTTGTCGAAATAAACTAGGATGGAGCTCCAGTCCTATAAAAGAATAACCTAGAAGATCTCAAATTCTAGTCTCAACATTAAGTTGTTTTCATTTATTTTAATTAGGCCTTCCTCTTTTAATTCCAAGTACTCTAAAAAAATATTAGTCCGTTCTCCAAGTCTAGTGTACAAAGCTATCTCATAACCTTCTATTTCAGTTGCTGTAATTCCCCAGTAATTTTTTTGGCTCAGATTTTCATTTATTAAACCTTTAAAAACTTTTAACTTAAAAAGACTGAAATCATTTAATTCTTGGAAATAAGTTAACGTTGATTTTGATGAATCAGCATCTATAGATGCACCTATAGGTTTTTTATAGTATCTATAACCATCTTGATATATTGAATGGTTGTAAGCAGTATTCTTGATTCTAATTCCTTGATCAGTTGAATTGATATCAGTATCTGTATGTTCAAGAATAATTTTGTTGTTATTTTCTAAGAACTTCAATTTGTAACTTAGTCCTAAGTTGTAAATGGTTCTGGTTGGAACTAGATTTGATTGATCTTCACCCACTATCTGACCAAATATTTCTAAATTTGAACTCTTTAGCATTCTTAAGGTGAAGTCTCCTCCAGCCAATTGATTCCCAGGTTCATTATTCATAGTAACTCCATCAGTGCCTCTGTTATCTCTTCCTATAGTGAAATTCCATAATGTCTTCAAGTCTTCTGGTCTGCCTTTACCTCCAATTTGACCTGTTCTAAATAATGAGAAATCGAATCTAGGATGGGGTTTAAAGGAAATGTAGGCGCCAATGAGTTTTGCTTTGGGTATATGTCTATTGTCTTCTAATTGATTAGCAAATAAT